>CAYVML010000015.1:0-16609 GCA_964452475.1 uncultured Dehalococcoidales bacterium | reverse complement strand
GAAAGAAGCATAGGCAGTGATAAATTTATCCCTAATGATACCCATCTTGACGATGATAATGAACAGATTATAATTCTCACCGGACCCAATATGTCGGGGAAATCTACCTATCTAAGGCAGGTGGCGCTTATCGTGTTCATGGCCCAGGTTGGCAGTTTTGTTCCTGCTGAAGCTGCTACCATCGGTATCACAGACCGGATTTTTACCCGTATCGGCGCGCAGGAAGACCTGGCTGCGGGACAGTCTACGTTCATGGTGGAGATGACTGAAACGGCAAACATCCTGCATAATGCTACTCCTCGTTCGCTGGTTATTCTGGACGAGATCGGGCGTGGTACCAGCACCTATGATGGACTTTCTATTGCCTGGGCAGTGACTGAGTTTATTCATAATAGCCCTGCATTGGGGGCTAAAACACTCTTCGCCACGCATTATCATGAGCTGGTAGAACTGGCTGATACCTTGCCAAGGGTTAAGAACTTTAACGTTGACGTGGTTGAAGAAAAAGGAAGGGTCATCTTCTTACATAAAATCGTTCCAGGCGGTGCAGACAGGAGCTATGGCGTACATGTAGCTAAACTGGCTGGACTTCCCCGGCCGGTGATCAACCGCGCCCGGGAAATTTTAAGCGGTCTTGAAGGATATCATGGCGTAGATAGAGCCAGTCCTGGAAGAATGTCAAAGAGGATACCGGTGAAGCAATTACCTCTACTGTCTGCAGAGTCACCGCTGGTAGAGGAGCTCAAGAAGATAGAGGTTGACTCCCTTTCACCACTGGAGGCGATTACGAAACTCTATGAGCTTAAACGTGTAATGAAGAGAGATGGGACGGAGAAAGGGAAGACATAATGGCTGTACAGGATAAGGACTACATCCTAGAAAGGAAGATATATTGATGAATGGATTAGGACAGGACACCGCTTTTTATGTGATTATATTGCTCTGGTTGGCCAGAGTAATAATCTGGACGCTTCTCTGTACCCTGCTGGCATTCCTAGGGATAAGGGTGCTGGATGCTTTAGCTCCGCGTATAAACCAGAGTAATCGAGTCGGAGAAGACCCTGTCTCGGTAGGGCTTTTTGTTGCTGGATTCCTGATACTGATAGGTTTGGTGATACATGGTGTGGTGACTGGCCCCATGCTGATAGGGGCTGGAGTACTGCGTACAGTGATTGATCCTGGCCGCCTGGGGCTGGTGGCAGTCAGCTTCTTCATCAGCCTACTTCTGGGGATAGTTTTGCTGGCTATCATGGACAAATTGACTCCAAGGATTCCATTTAGTAGTGTAGAAAGCAATTCCATTGCCACAGGGATATATGTTTTTGGTTATCTGGTTTTCTTCGGTCTGATTATCCATGCTGCCCTGGTCATGCCTTTGTGAGCAATATATGTCGATGCCAGTGAAAGCCATTTCCTTGGTCGTTGTAGCCTTGCTGCTTGTTGTTCCTGCCTGTGTCCTGGCTATTCCATCGGCAAATTTCTATGGGGAGCATGGGGAAGTCTTTGACGACTGGGATATATGTCGAACTAATGCTGCAGGAGAAAACGGCTTCTTCTCCATCTCTACTACGACCGAATTCAGGCCTATTATCGCCGAGGAGAGCCTGGGAGAGAATGCTGCTGTGGCTTATCGTATGGGGCTGCAATTTGCCTCGGAATATCCTGATATCAATCAGAGGGCGGAGCAGATATTTATCTTCGTTCGTGATAGCGTTCGATATGCCTCAGATAAGAGCCAGTTTGGCTTTCCCGAATTTGCACAGAATGCTGATGAGCTGGGGAATGCTATCAGCGATGAAGGGGTTGCTTATGGCGACTGCGAGGACTATGCTGTCTTGCTGGCTGTTATGTATAAGGCCGCTGGACTACGGTCTGCTATAGCATTGACTTCGGAACATGCTGCTGCCCTGGTGTATCTGCCGGAGTATAAGAGAGCCAACCAGATTCTGTCCGTTGATGGAGAAGCTGGCTGGATATGGGCTGAAGCAACCGGTGGCAATAATCCCCTGGGCTGGATACCCGAAGGCTATGGGGAAAAGGTCGTCGAGGTTAGGGAGCTGGGAAATAAGGCCCTGGTAGCTGGAGAGCCTCCTGATAAGGAACCCATAACTGTGACCAGTAAGGGAGGGGACGGTGGTGGTATCCCGGTGCCATCTTTCTTTACAGTGATTTTTATAATGTGGTTCCTCTCACTATTTCGAAGGCGTCGGCGGGGTTGATGGCGTGGGCTGTGGGGAGGGACAGGCTATGGTGCCTGGAGGCCTGAACCAGGCAGCTCAGATAATTTCCCATAGCATAGTAATCGGTCTCCCTGTAGTAGCAGCTCATTTTCCCCGGGGAAGGGTAACACGGTATTCCCTCTTTCTATAGCCAGTATGCTGTTTTCTTTGTCAGGAAGGTTATAGTCTTTGAGTTTAAAGTTTTGCATATCCTCGTGCAGTTTTACTGTAAGCCTGACTATGCCGTATTCTCCTGTCTGAAGAAGCAACTCATCTAGTGCCAGTCCGGTGGTTGAGCTTCCCTTATGGAGTGAGCGGACGATTGCACTGCTCAGTTTATCTACGATACCAAAACGTACAAACAGGATGATTAACAGCAGGGGCAAGATAACAATTATGATATGGGGTATGGTTGGTGTCATTAACCCGGCTCGCAGGTATAGTATCAGCAGTATGAGAAAGGCGATGATTCCAGCGTTGCCGATGAAAATTAGCCAGGTGGCTATCCTGCGGCGCTTGGGATGGTTTACTATGGACTCTGCTTCGCTGGTGGTGAATCCCGTTCCTGTGAGAGCCGAGAGGGCTTGAAAACGTGCCTTAGTTCGCTCCAGTCCAGTTGTTTCAAGGGCGATAGTTCCCAACCAGAAAGTAAGTAGCCATGCAATGAGAAAGACCAGCAGCACCAGTATTTGCATATTCCCCTCCTTTGCCTCCAGCGTAAGCAGAGATGGAGGCTGAGCAAGTCCCTGGGATTATATCGCAGATGGGAAATGACAACAATTGCTTGTACACTGTGCAGTGAAAACGTATAATCCAATAATAAGGAAAAAGGAATGTGAGAAAAAGGAGTTGGTATTTGAGCAATGTCTGAAATACGACAGGATATTACTACTGAAGAATGGGTTATAATGGCCAAGGAGAGAGCCAGGAGGCCTCGCGATTTTATAAGCAGGCAGAAGAGTACTCAACTGCCCGCTTTCGTGCCTTCCTGCCCTTTCTGCCCGGGCAATGAAAAGAGAACTCCAGCGGAGACATTGTCCTATCTTAATGAAAGGACTGGCAACTGGCAGGTGAGAGCCTTTGCCAATCGCTATTCTGCCCTTACGCCAGAGGGCAGCAGGGAGAGGAGAAAAGAAGGAAAATTATTCGCGAGTATGGATGGGGTAGGAATTCACGAAGTGATTGTGGAAGGGCCAATTCATAACAGGGTCCTTGCCTTGATGGAAGATGAAGAGGTGGAAGCGGTACTCCATGCGTATCGAGAACGGTATAATGTGCTTATTAAACTGCCTTTTGTACAGTTAGTGCTTATCTTTAAAAATCATGGATCATCTGCTGGCACCTCGCTGGAACACCCACACTCACAGCTCATAGCAACTCCTCTGGTGCCGCATTATATCAGGATGCAGTGTAACGTGGCCACCCGTTATTATGACGAGACCTGCCGCTGTCTTTTAGCCGATATTACCGCTGAAGAGTTAAGCCAGGCTAAGCGAATGGTGATGGAAACAAACAAATTTGTGGTTTTTCATCCTTTTGCTTCTCACACTCCTTTTGAAACCTGGATTATGCCCAAGAGATATGAAGCCTCCTTCGGTAACAGCAATGATGAAGAACTGAAGGACCTGTCTCATACCCTGCGGATTACGCTGCTTAAGCTGTATAAGGGACTTAACAACCCTGACTTTAATTACATAATCAGCACCGTTCCAAAAGGGGATGAGGATAATGGCTATTTTTTATGGCATCTGCGGATAATTCCTCGCCTAACAGAGGTGGCAGGGTTTGAAATTGGTTCGGGAATTCACATCAACACCACCTTGCCTGAGGAAACGGCGTCCTTTATCAGGGGATTAGCAGTTGAATAATTGCGGGATGAGGGTAGAAAATAAACTCAAGCAGCTTTATTTATTTTGAAAAATAAGCTGCATAGAACAGTAAGTAGAAACGAGTTTCTGGGAAAAGGAGATAAACACCGATGAAACATCATAAGATAGTCCAAGTTGAAGATTATGAAAAGTATGCAGGAGCTCAAACGGTTGAACGAATTATCAAGAAAGCCAGGCTTTTACAGGATATGCATGTAGTCAACGTGAATTCTACGTACTATGGTGGAGGAGTCTCCGAGCTTCTCTCCTCGATGACACTGCTGATGAATGGTCTGGGTATAGACACGGGATGGAGGACGGTGCATGGCCCACCGGATTTCTTCAGTATAACTAAAAAGATGCATAATGCCCTACAGGGAGGGAAGATAAACCTTAGCTCGCGAAAGATGCAGATTTTCGAGGATGTCGTTTACGAGAATGCCATCAGGAATCACCTTGACCACGATATGGTCATTGTCCACGACCCTCAAGCTCTCCCCCTCATCGAGCATTACCGGAAGAAAGGGCCGTGGATCTGGCGTTGTCATATAGATTTATCCAACCCTGATCGCAAGCTCTGGAACTACCTGACTCAATTCATAGAGAAATATGATGCGGTTATCATCAGCATCAAAGAATACGCACAGAAAATCAGGACCCCTCAGATGGTTTTTATGCCGGCCATAGACCCCTTCTCCATCATAAATAAAGAGATGAGCGAGGTAGAAATAGAGGAGCGATTGGCTCACTACAATATCCCAACTGACCTTCCCCTGGTAGTACAAGTTTCACGCTTTGACCGATGGAAAGACCCTGAGGGAGTTATAAAAGCATTCAAACTGGCGAGGAAGGAAGTGGAGGCTACGCTGGTATTGCTGGGCAATGTGGCAACTGACGATCCTGAGGGGGTTGACGTATATAATTCCCTGCTGTGTGAGCAGGAAGAGCGCATCATAATACTCAGTCATCAGGATGGAGCGCTGGTAAATGCACTTCAGAATCGGGCGACAGTGGTGCTTCAGAAATCTCTCCGGGAGGGCTTTGGGCTGACAGTCTCTGAGGCTATGTGGAAAAATACACCTGTCATTGGAGGTAATGTAGGTGGCATCCGCTATCAGATCGAGAATAGTGTCAATGGCTTTCTGGTTTCTTCGGAAGAGGAGGCAGCAGAAAGGATTGTGCAATTAGTTAAGGATAGGAGACTCTGCGACCAGATGGGGAAAAGAGCCCGGGAAACGGTGAGGCAGAATTTCCTCATGACCCGCTATCTGGAACAATACCTCGATCTATTTAATGCCTTTGAGACGGATTTCCGGTTAAGCATGATGGTAGGTACTGTGCGATAGCAGATTATATGCTGAAAAGGGAGCAATATTGTCTGGAAGCTGAAGAGGAGTGATGACTCTAATTTTATACAGGACCTGCCCGGTACCTGGGAGGTTTGGCCAGCAGGGCGCAAATACCGCCTATGACAGATGCTACCACACAGGCGGTAAAGGGTATTGTATAGCTGTGAACGGCATCGTATATGTACCCGCCAAGTATGGGAGAGATAGCCCCTACGATTGTGGTGATAGCCGTTGCAGTTGAGGCAAGAAAGGCGTAGGCCTTCGCACCGTAGTAGGTGCCTATCATGGCTATATGTAGCACTATTATCATACCGACTGAAAGCCCGAATAATACGACGTATGCATATATTGCGGCGGTTGTTTGTGCATTCAGGAAGATGACTATGCCTATGGTCTCTAATAGGAAGGCAATAGCGACCAGGTATCGCGGCGGTACCCGTTGCCCCAGTGCACCGCCTGAGAATCTGCCGATGGCGCTGATGCCGACCAGTATCCCCAGTGCACTCGCTGCAACGACAGGAGTAAAACCCATGTCTGTCAGGTGAGCTACCTGGTGATTGTTCATCATCATCAGGGCGAATATATTGGCGCTACTAAATGCAGTAATTAGCCATATAGCAGGTGTTTTCAGTGCTGCTTTTACCTCCCGATCAGGTAATATGGAAGAGGTACTCTTATCAATTTTCACGTGATCATGTTCCAGTGAAACCATTTGTATCCCGTCTGGCGATAATCCCATTTCTTCGGGTCTGTTCCTGGCAAAGATGGCAGAGGGGATAGCTGCCATGGTAAAGATTATGGCTGACAGCACCAGCCAGGCTGATCTCCAGCCTAGAGAGGCTATCAGGTGAGCGATTACCGGGGCCATAATAATAGTGCCAACGCCCACCCCTGCCATAATTATGCCTATAGCGAGAGCTCTTTTTCTGCTGAACCAGAAGGTTGCCATTGTTGTCACTGGAAGAAAATGTCCCAGAGCAACTCCGATCCCTACTATGCCACCAAAAAACAGGTATATTTGCCAGATTTGGGTAGCTGTGCTCATCAGGGCAAGGCCTATGGCTACCAGTATCAACCCTATGGTCATTAACTTTCTCGTCCCGTATTTACCTATAAGTGAGGCGACTACGGGGGCGAGTAACCCATGTAGCGCCAGCATCATCGAATAGGCTATGGTAGTAGCTCCTCGGGAGGCTTCCAGGTCAGCTGCCATTGGCTTTAAGAAGATTCCGAAAGAGTAATATACACAGGAGCCGGTGCAGGCCATTACCGTAAAGCCCAAAGCCACTATCACCCAGCCATAGAAAAATTTCCTGCTCTTTACTATCATCTTTATTCCTTCACCTCCAGTGCTAAACACCTGACCAGAACCATCTGGAAGGGAGATTATGCCCGTCTATCTTGAATATATCTTTTTAGTGGCATAAGTCTCTTGACAGCGATTGGTAGGATGATAGAATGCCAGTGTCAGTTTATACCATTTTAATAGTATTGGGAAGAAGCTTTATGCTGATGAGCGGGTATTAGCTACCAGTGAATTGCTTTATCAATGCTCTATAGGAAAAGGATTAGAAGATGAGATTTCTCCACACGGCTGATTGGCAGCTTGGAATGAAGGCAGCCCACGTAGGGCAGGCAGGAGCAAAGGTCCGGGAAGCACGCCTGCATGCTGTGAACAGGATAGCGGAGCTTGCTACAAGCCATTCTGTTGAATTTGTGCTTATCGCTGGCGATACCTTTGAGGACAATGCCGTTGACCGCAGGCTGGTACAGCGGGTGGTTGATATTCTTTCTGGCTTTGCCATGCCAGTTTACATAATACCAGGAAACCACGACCCGCTTTTACCAGGCTCTGTCTGGGACCATCCTGCCTGGAAAGCTGCTGCGAATGTTCATGTGTTGTGTGAAGAAATGCCAGTAGAGCTCACCGGAGCTGTCCTCTATCCCTGCCCGGTGAAGAGGAAGACTGCTATTAAAGACCCGACTGCCTGGATTCCTTTTAGTGATAGCTTACAGGGGATTCGGATTGCCCTTGCCCATGGCACAGTAGAGGGTATACAACTGGAGGAACCTGATTATCCTGTTCCCCGAGATGCTGCATTACGTGCAGGGCTTGACTACCTTGCCCTTGGCCACTGGCACTCTACAGCAACCTATTCTGACAGGGGTGGAGTTACTCGTATGGCCTACTCGGGAACTCACGAGACGACGAAATTCGGAGAACGGGATAGCGGGAATGTGTTGATAGTGGATATTCCTGCTGCAGGCTTACCACCGAAGGTTATACCTGTTCATAGTGGCAGCCTCACCTGGAAACAGGTCGAGGAAGAAGTCCTGCTGGCTGGGGATCTAGGCAGAGTGCGGGAGCAAGTTGAATCGATGGTGGATGAGGAATCAACTCTTATCGACCTTCGTCTGAAAGGATTATTAGCGGCGGAAGACAGCGGTGAAATCGCCCGTATTCAGGAGATAGTAAGCTCCAGGTTTCTCTATGGTCACATTGATATTTCTCAGTTACACCCTTCCCCTGGAGATGAAGACTGGGTAGCAGCACTGCCGGTGGGCATTATCAGGAAAGCTGGTGAAAGGTTACAGGAGCTGGCTGCAGGCGAGCGTCCTGGAAAAGTATCCCCTCAAGTGGCTTCAAGGGCACTTCTGGAGCTATATGTAATGGTAGCAGGGGGCATAAAATGATACTGCGTGCTATCAATATTTCTAACTGGCGATGTTTTATTTCATCCGTTGAGGTTGGTCCGTTCAGTGAAGGATTGAATGTGCTCCATGCGCCAAACGCCACTGGAAAATCCACTCTCTTTGAAGCCTTGCTCAGGGCGTTGCTTGATGGGCACAACGTCGGAGGAAAAGAAATTAAGGCGATTCAGCCCTGGGGCCGTTCTCTGGCACCAGTGGTCACTGTTGAGTTCTGCCATATGGGGGTTGATTACCGCATCAGTAAACAGTTCCTTGAAAAAGCCAGCTCATTGCTGGAGCGAAAGGAAGATGGTCGTTTCGTGCCACTGGCGGAAGGGAATGATGCTGATGAAAAGGTCAGGAAATTCCTCTCTCGAAGCACCCCGGGGCGGGCTTTATCCCAATTAAAAAACTGGGGTCTGGCACAGGTTCTCTGGGCATCACAGGGCAACCTTGCCTTCGGTGAGCTTTCGGGTGACATCATGGACGATATTCGCAATTCCCTGGGGGCACAGCTTTCTGTCTCAGCAACTGAGCCAGTTGAGAAACGCATAAATGAACTTTATAGCCAGCTTTACACCCCTGGAGGAAATTTAAGGTCAGGTAAAGAAGCCCCGGAGCTGGCCCGGCTCCTGGAAAAGCTTGCTGCTGCAAAGGAAAAGCGGTTGGAAGCGACTCAACAACAACAGGCTTTCTCAGATTCAGCTCGAAAGATAGAAGATTTGCGAGAAAACCGTGAACAGGCGAGGCGTAATGAAGCGAACGTTAATAAAGAGCTAAACACAGCTCGGTCGAGGGTTGAGGCCTATAAAGAGCTTGATTCACAGCAAAAACGGCAGCAATCTCGATTAAATGAGACACAGGCACGGCATAGTGAATTAAAAAGGCATGTCGAGCAGATTAAAGCAGCAACAGAAGAGTTGAAGAGGGCTGGGGAGTTGCTTCATACCCTTGAAAGAGAGCTGCCACTTCAACAGAGGGAGTTTATTGCCAGGGGGAAGGATGCAGCGATGGCAAAGGCTGAACTGGAAAATGTCAGGAAGGGAAGGAAGGCGGTTGAGGAAGCACAGCGTGACGCAGAGCAGGCACGGCGTTTCGTTGATGCCAGCAGGATACTGGAACAGAGTACAACTCTACTGGGAAAGATTGCCCTGGCAAGTAAATCCTTTGATGAACATTGCAGGGAGCGTGATGCGCTGCTGGCTCCTGATATAAAGGTTTTAGGGGAGATACGGAAGGCAATCAGAGAGTGCGGTGATGCTGATGTCCATATCAAGGCATCTTTAATCACCCTGGAGATTGTTCCCGAACATGAAGGTTCTATGGAGATTATTTCCGGAGAGGAAACAGGCGTACAGAGCCTGCAATCTGGCATTCCAGTACAGGTGAAAGGCTCGCCTGAAGTAGTGGTGGAGCTTCCTGACGTAGCCCGTCTCCGTGCCAGTGGGCCTGTCGGTTCGGTTGAAGAATATCGCCGGGTTAAAGCTGAAGCAGAGCGCAGGCTGAAGGAGATCACAGCACCTTTCGACACTGTTGATATTAGAGAGCTGGAGCAGTTAAAGGAGAAAAAGGATAGTTTGATAAGCAAGGTTGGAAAAGACCGAGTGCAGCTTGATACGTTGTTGCAGGGTGGCTCCGTTGAACAGATGAAAGAGCAGAGCACAAAGCAAAGAGCTATTCTGGCAGGTATACTGACAGACTATCCTGGCTGGAAGGAAGCACTTCCTGACCACGAGTCCTTACTAGCTGCAGCAAAGGAGAGCGAACGCGCATTTAAAGCCCGAATTGATGAGACAGAGCCCCGACGGGACGCAGCCCAGAAGGCCTTAACAGCAGCCAGCCTGGAAAAGACAAGAGCTGCGACTCAACTGGAAGAGATGGGCAAACAGCTTGCTTCCGCTCAAACAAAACTTAAGAAGCTGACTGGCGATGGGAAAACGGATGAGCAAAGAGAGAAAGATTACAATGATGCTTTGCTTGCGTGGGAGGCGGCAAGAGTGACCAAGGATGAGACAGACAGGCAATGTGCTGCTTTTGGAGGAGACCCTGCCGGTGTTATTAATACACTTAACAGACAACTTGAAGCCTCTTCTCAAGCGGCAAAGAGTGCTCTGGAGCAGGAGAAAATGGAGGAGGGGAGGCTGGCGTCTATTTCCTCACGGGGGCCGTACTCTGCGTTGGCCCTGGTGGAAGAGGAGGTGGCACGATTGGAGGAAGCTACGGCGGAAGCGCAAGTAAAGGCTGACGCCATAAAACTTATCCATGACACGGTAGAGCAGTGCCGTACAGAAGCGCTGGATGCCGTTATTGGCCCTGTGGAGAAGCGGGCTGGTGGAATCCTACAGAGAATCGCCGGAGAACGGCTGGGCGCTCTAGAATTAGGTGTCACTTTCAAGCCGCTGGCTGTTTCTCCGCAGGTTACTGAAGACTTGGTTGCAATGGAAGGTAACCTGTCTGGTGGCGAGCAGGAGCAGATTTACCTTGCCACGCGACTTGCGTTAGCAGAGGTTTTGGCAAAGGAAGAGAGACAGCTGGTGGTCCTCGATGATGTACTGACAGCCACCGATACAGCCCGCCTCGCCCGGATAATGACTATCCTGGAAGAGGAAGCCCAGAGGCTCCAGCTTCTTATCCTTACCTGCCACCCTGAGAGATACGGCGGACTCAGCGGCGTCAACTTCATTGATTTAGCAAAGCTAGTAGAGGACAGTTTAAATACATAATGAAAGCACAGTAGCCTCGTGACTTGTTACTCCTTTTTATATGTGAGGCAACTCCTTCTTACCTATCGGGAATATCTTCTTTGGTATTTTGCCCTTTCTGGACTAACCGACGTACAAAGGTCATGATAATCGGGTAATAGCTACCTTTAGCGTTTCCAAAACTAAGCTTGGCAGGACCAATTGTAACCTTGGTTCCATTGAACTTCGTTAGATTGTAGAATCTACATCGAGCAGTTATAATCAAAGACGACTTCAACGCCATCTAAACGCGGCGCTGGACATAAGTGATAGGATTATGGCTGAAGAGTTTTTAGTAGCAAAAGACCTACATAAGAGCTTTAATGCACACAAAGCAGTCAATGGAGTTTCTTTCAGTATTAACAAGGGAGAGGTATTTGGACTCCTCGGACCAAATGGAGCCGGCAAGACTACTACTATTCGAATACTATCCACAGTACTGAAGCCGGACCATGGCGATGTTATTATCGGCGGCTATTCTATACATGGCAACGCAGGGAAAGTTCGCAGCCTTTTAGGGGTATGCCCCCAGGAACTGGCTCTTTATCAAGACCTTTCTGCTCTCGATAATATGATCTTTTTCGGACGGATGGTAGGGCTAAAAGGTAAGGAAGCACGTGCCCAGGCAGTGGCACATCTCGAATTAATGGGGCTGGCGGAAAGAGCCAGGGACAAAGTAGCCAATTATTCCGGAGGCATGAAAAGGCGCGTCAACCTGGCTATTGCTCTCATGGGTAGTCCTGAACTCCTCTTTCTGGATGAGCCCACGGTAGGTATTGACCCACAGTCGCGAAACAATATATACGAGACAATTGAGGGGTTACGCGATGGAGGAATGACTATTCTCTACACCACCCATTATATGGAGGAAGCCAATCGTCTCTGTGCCAGCCTGGCCATTATGGATGGGGGCCAGATAATTGCTATGGACACCCCTCATCAGCTTAAAAGCCGGATTGGCTCCCCGGAACAGGTAACCCTGGAGGATGTCTTTTTAAAACTAACCGGCAGAACTCTCAGAGACTAGTTATGATCAGGGTCATAATAGTTGCGATAAGAGAAGTTCGTGCCTATCTACAGGACAGGGGGGAACTGGCCTTCAGCCTGCTTCTGCCCATAGCCATATTTGCCCTGATGTACGGCGCTTTTGGCGACGAAGCCATGTTCTATGGAACTGCCTATGTGGTCAATGAGGACCAGAAAGGCATGTATTCCACAGACCTTATAGAGCGTCTGGACGAAATGGATAACCTGGAGGTGAGCTTGCTTTCCCAAGCGGAGGCAAATACCAAGCTAGAGAGATCTGACGTGCTGCTCGTCATTTATATTCCTGAAGATTTCTCCGCTCAGCTAAGTTCTGGACGGCTTACTCAAATCATCTTCAGACAGAGGGGTAACAGCGGACAGGAGGGACAGATAGTAGCCAGCCTGGTTCAGGGGGCAGCGGAAGAGATGAGCCAGGAAATCCAGCTGGAAAGGCAAGTTCAGAGGGCTCTGGTTGATAATGGCATTGGCAGGGACCACATACATACCACCGTGCAAAAGCTGCTGGACAGGGAGCGCGAGTCCCCCATCGTAGGAGTTGTCGAAGAGACAATAGGTGCCGGAGTTGACCCGGTGCATGAGTTCCTGCCCGGTATTGTTACCATGTTTGTGCTCTTCGCCATAACCTTAAGCGCCAGGACTATAGTTGAGGAGCAAAAGAAGGGCACATTGGAGCGACTGCTGACCACTCGTCTCGGTGTCAGCGAGCTTTTCTTGGGCAAGTTTCTGGCCAGTGTATCTCGCGGACTGCTACAGACATTTATACTCCTGGCTCTGGCATATATAGTGTTTCAAATATTCACCCCGTTCACCTTTATTCAAGCGCTCATTGTTGCCTTGTTTTTTGCCGCTGCTGGTAGCTCTATCGGGCTTGTCATTGCCTCTGTTGTCCGCAGTGAAGATGCTGCTACCTGGATTGCCGTATTCTTTACTATGGCTATGGTCATGATAAGTGGTACCTTTTTCCCGATACCTGAGGACTCGGCCTTGTACAATGTTAGTCAATTATCTATCAATACCCATGCTAACAATGCATTCACGGTGATATTAGCGGAGGGAGGCTCTTTAAGCAGCATCGTACGAGAACTTAGAATACTGGCTGGAGTTACCGTAGTCGGCCTGGGTCTCAGTCGCATTTTCTTCAGAGCTGTGCCAGGAGGAAAGTAGCCGATTATGACATCATTGAGGCATATGTGGTTCATTGCGCTGAAAGATTTGCGGATATTTTCCAGGGACCGGCAGGCATTGGTTTTTGCGATACTTTTTCCTTTCATGTTTGTGGCTTTGTTTACTGTTGCCATGGGCGATGTAGGCAGTGAGGATGAGAGATTAGAGCTGCATTTAGTTACTCAAGAAGACAGAGAAGGCCGCAGCAATTTTATTATAGAGGATATAGAAACCGAAGACGAGCTTGAGCTTGAGCCTGGCGAGGCAATGATAGTCTGGGATAATGACTTTGAGGAGGCTCGGCAGGCAGTAGCCAGTCAGGAACTGGCCGGCTTTGTGGCTTTTCCGGAAGATTTCACCAAGGGACTAACAATAGGCTATGGTACCAATCTTAAGGTCGTGGTTGACCCTGATGCTACCTACGATAGGGCTGCTCTCAACTCGATGGCCGAGACTATTGCATCTTACGTAGGTATGCAACACATAACCAGTGAGGCAATCAGTGAACTACTGCTGGAGGGGTGGCTTGATGATACTTCAGATATGGCTCGTATCGAGCATGAATTGCCGGAATTCCTGTCGGCACAGGGGAACGTGCCAATGAGGTCAACGCTGATAGAATTTGAGGTAGAGAAGGAGGGGGAAGTGGAGGCAGAGGAACCGTCTAACTACGTTATTCCGGGCTATTTGGTCATGTTTGTCTTCTTTACCGCTGCCCTCTCTGCGGAAAGCATAGTCCGTGAGCGGCAGAATAATACCCTGGAGCGACTGTTAAGCGGTTCGGTCAGACGTAGGTCAATTCTGGGAGGGATATTCATCGGTACAGCTACCAAAGGACTGATTCAGATAACGATATTCTGGGTAGCTGGTATTCTGATTTTTAATCTAGACCTTGGTCCTTCTCCCGCCGGGGCCATATTGCTGTCAATACTGATGATTATTATGTCCACCGCCTTCGGTTTAATGCTGGCTACTCTGGCCAGGACAGAGCGTAGTGCCTCATCTATTGCGGTGCTCACTTCTCTGGTACTGGCGCCACTTGGAGGCTGCTGGTGGCCTCTCTTTATTACACCCAGGTGGATGCAGTTCATTGCTAAGATAACCCCTCATGGCTGGGCAACCACAGGGTTTAATAAACTGCTGGTTTTCGGTGCTGATTTCAGTGCCGCGGTTCCGGAGATGCTGGCACTCATTGCCTTTGCCGCCATATTCAGCATCATAGCGATATGGCGCTTCCGCACCAGTGCAGTTTAAGAAAACCAGGGAGGTATTATTCTGTTAGTATTCAAGAAGACGAATTTCGTTGAACACACAGCCTGCCAGGTATAGTGTCTGCTATTGGGAATACTGATTTGATAATGTCAAGAGTATTTGCTGGCTGACCACATGGGTAACACTGGACTGCACCATTATGGCCGGATAGAATTAGTTTGAGTAACAAAATACCTCCTCCGTAATTTGACAAATGCTTTAGACAGTGGTTAAATGAAGCCAAGTCGAGTTGTACATCCAAACATCTAAATGGGAGGTAGTACTATGAGACTACACAAGCTATACGGGGTATTGCAAGTTGACAATAGAGCCCTACCTTATGGTAGGGCAACAGGAACTCGCTTAAGCTCGGAATATTAAGTATAGGACAATCCTTAAGAAAGAGGTGTCCTCTGAAGCTATCAAAGCTGCAAATGAGTTGTTAAGCGAGGATGGCAGAAATTTAAACGGCGGTCTCTTATAGGGACCGCCGTTTTTATCTTTACTGTATGGCATCAACACCCTGGCTAATCATCTAACAAACGAAATGGCTTTTTGTTGATGCATTAGCCTTATATAACCCGGCTAAAGTGACTGGGGCCGCTTAGCTGCTCTAGAGGAAAACACTTCTCACAGTCCTTCAAGGACCTGTAGATAGTAGTGAAGACTACACAATCGTCCAGATTATTGTGTGGTTCACAAGATAGTATTTTATTTTGCGGCACTTCCAACACACACTTGTCTCATGATACAAAGACCACAGCTCTTCTTCCTTAGAAGAAATGTTACTATGTTCAATATTAAGTAAAGGGCTAAAGAAGCCCAGTAAATCCACACGACTTGCCCGACCGCGGCAAATATAACTGCAGTGACCAGGATAACCGGTGGGGGCACAATGTAAACTAGAGAAAGCTTACTGCCCATAAAATAGTAAGCAACGGCCAGCCAGATACTAAGAGTACCGACCAAAGAAGGTATCCTGCCAGTATCCATATTCCCAACTGTAGGAGGTTCTCACCAAGAATCCAGGGTGTGGGAAATGACTCGGTACCGCTGACTGTTTTGCCTTTATAACATTCATACAACTGCTCTACTCCCCCATAAAAAAGCTATAGCTATTCCTATAATGTGAAAGATTGTCTAACATAATATTCTGTCTTTTTATTCTTAATATCTTCCTCTTGAAAGAGTTTAAGGTGCCGTCTGTACGACCCAACACCTTCCAGGAAATTATCAGGGTCCTGCATCTCAGCACCTCTATCAAACTCAACAGATATATGGTTTTTCCGAATAAAGATTCCGCAGAATAGCCCCTTGTTGCTTACAAATACCAAACCACCATATTTTATTTCCTCTTTTACATTCGGAGCTACCTTTAGAACTAATTCCCTTAAAGAAATTAAAATTTCCCCTTTATCACTATCTATACCCAGGATATCTTGTATAAAGTTATCGATTCTGGTGTTTGCTTCCATAATCTATCCTCTTATTTTAACGGTTATTTCTCTTCAGGCAATACTTCTATGAGGATTTCATAGAAGTTGTCCCTTGCAGCCGGGTGTATTGGACAACGCAGCCAATACCGATAATTTTATTTGGTTCTGCCTCCTGACGATAGTTATACAAGCAGTTTCCTCTCTCTGCCGATAGAGCGTAAGTATCCGCCTTTCAAATTCCGTAGTATTCTGCTCATAGCTAATCAAGCGCTCTGCAATTTTTTAAAGAGCTGTAGCTCTGCCTCGGTATCACGGCTGCAATATGAAAGCAAGCTCTTCCTCAGAAAATTCCGACGCTCTGGAAGTGTGTCTGGTCGAATAATTTCTGCATAGGCAATTGGCGCCATGCGTCCATCATTGATTTCAAGGTCATCGTAACTCATACCCGGCACTAGCGCCGGGAGCACAGACTTTATAGAAAACGAGCCATGGAATTCCGGATGGTAACAGTACTTGCGAACAAGTTTTAGCAGGTCTACGATTCGGTCTTCCACCAGAGGCAAGAGTTCATTTGCCAGCTTGGGAAAAGCATTAGCAAGTTCCCGCATACGGGTTGCCTCAAAACTAGAGTAGACTACCATAGACCCTTCGCTACCCAGTACGTTGATAAGACTTGTTGTAAATGCTTCACGTGGATCATCAGATTCACCGTGTAGAAATTCCTCATGTTTAAGGTTCCCATCTCTCTCGAGAATATGATCCGACCACTGACAGGGGATTACCTGGTAAGGGCTTGTCCCTGCATACAGCGGCAATGGAGGGTTGAAGGTCTCGAAATCAAGG
>CAYVML010000014.1:16251-16717 GCA_964452475.1 uncultured Dehalococcoidales bacterium | reverse complement strand
TGAGCTTCTTTAATAGAGTTCATCTTAAGCCTCCTTTCTCCTCCTCACCTGCTCACCAGGAAGATAGCAAAGCTCACTGAAAACAAAGCTATCCTAATCCTCCTCGTTACTGCTTATGTAGAAGTTGCAGCACTTCATCCACAACTCGTTGAACACTAAAACCATACTTCTCATAAACAACTTCCCCTTTGCCAGTAGCACCAAAACTAGAGAGGCCAATAGCAATTCCATCTAAACCAACATATCGTTCCCACCCTATCGCCGTGCCCGCTTCTACAGAGACGCGTTTCCGTATATCGGTAGGCAGGACTTTATTACGATAATCTTCAGGTTGAGCATCAAATAATTCCCAGGATGGTAATGACACAACCCTCGCTTTTATCCCTTTATCTTGCAATAAATATCCAGCCTTAAGAGCAAGATGTACTTCTGACCCAGTACCGATAATAATAACGTCAGGGACCTT
>CAYVML010000014.1:0-16241 GCA_964452475.1 uncultured Dehalococcoidales bacterium | reverse complement strand
GACCTTCGCTGCCTCCCAGATTACATAACCCCCTCGTCGCAGATTATTAGCTGAAGCCAGTTTATTACGATCCAGTATTGGCAGATCCTGGCGACTGAATATCAAAGCAGTAGGACTCTCCCGATTCTCTATAGCTACTTTCCATGCCTCAACTGTCTCCGTAGCATCCGCCGGGCGAATAGTTACCAGGTTTGGCATAGCCCTAAATCCCATGAGTTGCTCAACAGGTTCATGCGTAGGACCGTCCTCCCCAACCGCAATTGAGTCATGACTAAAGATAAATATTACGTGTAATCCCATAAGCGCTGCCATCCGCACGGAGTGCCTCATGTAATCGGAAAAGGTAAAAAAAGTCGATGTAAATGGCAGAATCCCACCATGCCGAGCCAGACCATTAGCTATCGCGCCCATTGCATGCTCTCGAATACCAAAGTGTATATTACGACCTGAATAATCCTGATAACCAAAGTCTCCATAACCCTCTAACCTGGTATTAACCGAAGGTGCAAGATCTGCAGAGCCTCCCATTAAGAAATTTATCCTCTGCACGATTTTATTCATAACCTGCCCTGAAGCTTTACGAGTAGCAATTGCTTTACTATCATCTTTGAAGAGTAATTCTAACGTACTATCCCATCCCTGTGGTAATTCCTGCTGTAGATCTTTCTCTAATTGCTTGGCTTCCTGGGGATAACTTTCCCGATATGCGTTTAGCTTTTGCTCCCACTCTTGCTGCTGCTTCTTACCTCGCTCCAGTGCCTGTCGGAAATGTTTTAAAACTTCTGGTGGCACAGTAAACGCATCTTTATACGGCCAACCAAGGTTTTCCTTCGTTAAAGGTATCTCTTCTTCCCCTAATGGAGTTCCGTGGGTTGAAGCACTACCTTGCCTATTAGGACTGCCATAAGCAATTATTGTTTTACACATGATTAATGACGGGCGACTATTATCTCCCTGCGCCGTTTTAATAGCCTTATCCACAGAGTCTGTGTTCATACCATCTATTCTAATAACCTGCCAGCCATAGGCTTCAAAACGCTGGCCAACATTTTCTGCAAATGCAATATCTGTATTTCCTTCAATAGTAATATCGTTATCATCATATAGGCAAATGAGCTTGCCCAACCTCAATGTTCCAGCCAGCGAGGCTGCTTCTGAGGTAATACCTTCCATCATGCCCCCGTCAGACTCAATCACATAAGTAAAATGGCTGAAGATTTCGAAGCCTGGTCGATTATAACGAGCTGACATCCAACATTCAGCCATAGCCAAACCTACAGCCATGGCAAATCCCTGACCTAACGGCCCTGTAGTTACCTCTACTCCAGGTGTAAGTCTATACTCAGGATGACCACCTGCTTTACTACCCCATTGTCGAAATTGTTTGATATCTTCCATTGAAATATCGTATCCCGTCAAATAAAGCAAGGGATATAACATAGCAGAGAGATGCCCAACCGATAAAACAAAACGGTCTCGGTCTGGCCAGTTAACATCATGAGGATTATGCTTGAGGAACCTATCCCATAAAACATAAGCCATGGGCGCCTGCCCCAATGGAGCCCCCGAATGGCCTGAGTTTGCCTTCTGCACAGCATCTATTGCCAGAAAGCGAATGGTGTTGATGCATAAACCATCAATAGTCATCACATTTATACTCCTCTCTTTTCTGATGTTAATTTAGCTGATGCTAATTGCTATTGGATAAAGAGTAATAATAGAATATTTAACTTTACTACACAGCATACTGAACTTCGTTATAATACCATTTTAACCATAAATATTTCCATAGCCAGAGATAACAAACCACTAAATATTCGGAAATAATACGGCTCATTTCCCCTGAATCCGCCAGCTATAGCAATTCCTGCCTAGTTCCAATGATAATGGAAAATCAAGGTTATAATCTTAGCTTGCATGAGCTATAATGCAACATATAGAACTCCATAATCTAAAACCAGATTAAGCGGATTTTCAAATATCGCAAGGGTGGAGGCGACAGCTAATCTCCATCCAGAGGAGTAATAGAGTGAAAGTAAGTACAGTAGATGAAATTAGAGGTTTAGATAGACAGGCCATAGAAAATTTCGGTATTCCTGAGGACATTTTAATGGAGAATGCCGGGCTGTCAATGTACTTTGTGATAATGAAAGAATTCGAGGTAATAAATAAGAACTTCCTTATTTTCTGTGGAGCAGGCAATAACGGCGGTGATGGATTGGTTGTTGCTCGAAAGCTGCACTCCAGTGGTGGTAAGGTAAAAATTTTTCTGTTAGATAACGAGTCTAAATTCAAAGGAGCAGCAAGACAGAACTTTGAGATAGTATCAAAGATTCCTCTAGAAATCCATAGGATTGGCTCAATTGAAGCTATAGAATCTGCCATCCAGCACTCAGATGCCATAGTTGATGCTATCCTGGGGACAGGATTAACAAGGGAAGTCAGTGGCTTATGCAAAGAGGTAATTCAGATGATAAATGATAGCCACAAGGTAGTGTTCAGCCTTGATATTCCTTCAGGAATAAGCGGTGATACTGGTAAGTTGCAGGGCATAGCTATAAGAGCAGATTACACTGTAACATTCGGGCTCCCAAAGATAGGAAACATCTTCTATCCTGGATATAAGTATTGTGGAAAGATATATGTATCACATATATCTTTCCCTCCATCCCTCTACAATATTAACTCCATAAAAGTAGAAATAAGCAGTCCTTCAGAACTGCCTGAAAGAGAAAAGTCAGCACACAAAGGAGACTTTGGTGAAGTATTATTTATTGCCGGAGCATCAAGTTACTTTGGAGCGCCGTATTTCTCTGCTCTATCCTTCCTTAAATCTGGGGGAGGCTATTCACGTCTGGCTACACCGACATCCATTTCGCCATTTCTGGCATGTAAGGGAAGTGAAATCGTCTTCGCTCCTCAAATTGAAACTACTTCGGGAAGTATTGCACTTAAAAATAAAGACAGTCTACTCAGACTCTCTGAGAATATGGACATGGTTGTCATAGGACCAGGGCTTTCTCTTAATGAAGAGACGCAGCAACTGGTACAAGAACTAACACTTGAAATCCAGAAACCATTGCTCTTAGATGGCGATGGAATCACTGCCATCTCAAAAGACCTGGAGTTGATTAAAAAAAGGAAGGCTGAAACTATTATCACCCCACATCTGGGTGAGATGTCAAGGCTTGCAGGGATGAATATTAGTGAGCTAAACGAAAACAAGATAGTAATTGTACGGAAAATGGCCAAGGATCTTAATGCTATGGTAGTTTTAAAGGGAGCTCACTCACTGATAGCTTATCCCAATGAAACAACTTTCATTAACATGAGTGGAAACTCTGGTATGGCGACCGCTGGAAGCGGCGATATCCTGACAGGAATCATTGCTGGCATGGCCGGCCAGGGACTACCCCTTAAAGATGCAGTGCTGACAGGAGTATTTATACATGGGCTTTCCGGCGACCTAGCTGCAGCCGATAAAGGTGAGGATGGGATAACAGCGCAGGATATAATGGACTATCTCCCTGCGAGTATCAAACTCTATAGGGAAAATTACGCTGATATCTCACAGAACCTGTACAATAGCATCTGGGTGATATAAATAGAGATAAAGAAGACAAGGTATACTGCATCAGGAATACCAACCCAATAGAAACAGTAAAGACAACCAAATAAGATATTCTATCAGGGTGCCTAAAGGGCTGAATGGCTTAATATAGAGGTTAATAAAAATGAAAGCACTGGTAATTGAGAAGATTTCTCCGGTAGAAGCAAAACCCCTAAAATTAGTAGAGCTACCGGATCCTGTTCCAGGACCGGGTCAAATTCGGATCATGGTTTCCGCTTGTGGGATTTGTCACACTGAGATAGATGAAATTGAAGGGAGAGTGCTTCCTTCAAGATTCCCGATAATTCCAGGACACGAAATCATTGGCAGAGTGGATTGCCTTGGGCCAGGAGCAACCAGATATAAAGCAGGTGACAGAGTAGGCATAGCCTGGATCAACTCGGCCTGCGGAAAATGCTCTTTCTGCCGCAGGGGAGTAGAAAACCTGTGTTATAAAGCGAAGTGGACTGGCAGAGACATCGATGGCGGTTATGCTCAATATACCGTGGTCTCAGAAGACTTTGCGTATCCCATTCCAGATAGATTCACTGATTCGATGGCAGCCCCCCTTCTCTGTGCAGGAGTTATCGGTTATCGGGCTTTAAATCTAACTGGATTGGAGAATGGAGATATCTTTGGCCTCTATGGCTTTGGAGCATCAGCTCACATAATAATTCAGGTTGTCAAATACAAATACCCCCAGGTTAAGGTATTTGTATTCAGCAGATCTGGTCATAAAGAGCATCAAGACCTGGCAATAAAACTGGGGGCCGATTGGGTGGGAGCAACAGAAGAAACTCCTCCTGAAAAACTGAACTGTGCCATCGATTTTACGCCAGTAGGGATGCCAATCCGCGAGGCTCTGAAAAACCTGCAGAGAGGGGGAAGATTAGTCATAAATGCAATTCGAAAGATAACAAAAATTCCAGAACTGGATTATACAGAGCATCTATGGCATGAGAAAGAAATTAAAAGTGTGGCAAACGTAACCAGAAGAGACGCTCAAGAATTTCTCCCGCTCGCTGCTCAAATACCCATCGTCCCTGAAATTGAAGAGTTTGAAATGGAAGATATAAATGAAGCCCTTCTCTTACTCAAGCAGGGAAAAATGCACGGCGCAGGAGTCCTGGTTATGCCAGGCAGAGAGGGGTAGTAAGAGCAAATGACTCCGATAGCACTGATAATTATTGTAATACTTTTAGCTATACTTATCTTCTTGGTTGTCAAAATGAGAAGAGTTGAGCCCAGAGACATCGAAGGTGCCGTATCAAGCACCTGGATGAAGTTAGGTCTTGACGAAAAAATTACCAGAGTAGCACTCCACGCACAGGACATTAGAGATAGTCACAGGACTATTGAACAAATACTCCGTGTGCCAACTGAGAGGGCAGCGCTTGGAGAAATTAGCCTGGAGGCCATTCTATCGGACCAGCTTCCACCCAACATGTTTGGTATCAGGAAGTCAGTGCTTGAAGGAAAAATTCCCGACGCATATATCAGCTCCACTGTAGGGATTATCTGTATAGACTCTAAATTCCCTCTGGACAACTACCAGAAAATGGTGGAGGCCGAAGAACCAGTAGAGAAAGAACAACATAAAAATCACTTCCACAGGGATGTTAGAGGTCATCTGGATAAAATAGCCAGAGACTACGTCTGTCCAGAGAATGGTTCCGCTGATTTTGCCTTCGCATATATTCCATCTGAAGGTGTTTATTATTTTCTAGTTAATGAGGAGTTCCAGATGCTAAGGGACTTTACCAGGAAAGGAGTTCAGGTTACTTCCCCCCTGACTCTTTCTCATAAAATCGAACTTATTAAAGCAGGAGTTCATGCTAAGAAACTTTCAGAAGAGGCAGAAAGCATACGAACTGACCTCAATATAATTTCACAGAGATTTGATGCAATTGATGAGTTATGGAGAGTTTTCTATGGCACTCACCTAAGAAATGCAGAGGAAAGAGCAGAGCAATTAGACACTGCTTACAAGAAACTTAGAGATGACTTTGACAGGATATCAAGAAGGTCAAATGTTTAAAGCAATGGAGCAGCATCAGTGTCCTGTTTACTTATATCAAAGCTCTCTTGATCCTTATCATGACTACCTAACATGGTTGATTATATAATAAACACCAATATTTACAACATCCGGTAATGGAGAATAACACTATGAAAGCTTTTGGGCCAGTTCCATCAAGACGTCTGGGTCACAGTCTGGGAATAAACAACATCCCTCCCAAGATATGCACTTACGCCTGCGTTTATTGTCAACTTGGAAGGACCCTAAAGATGCAACTAGAACGTATGGATTTCTATAGAATCAACGATGTGGTTCTAGCTGTCCAAGATAAGGTAGCATCATCTAAAAAAAGAAAGGAAAATATCGATTATTTAAGCTTCGTCCCTGATGGCGAACCAACTCTAGATGTTAATTTAGGCAGAGAAATTGATCTGTTAAAAGCGCTGGGAATTAAAATCGCTGTAATTTCAAATGCATCGCTTATTAGTGATAAGGCTGTAAGAGACGATTTGATAAAAGCCGATTGGGTTTCCCTTAAGGTTGATGCTGTAACAGAAAAATACTGGCGTAAGATTGACAGACCGCATGGATCACTAAAATTAATAGATATTCTGGAGGGAATAAAAGCCTTTTCCAACACCTTCAAAGGTAAATTGGTAACTGAAACGATGCTCGTTAAAGGTATAAATGATGGCCAAAATGAAATCAGTAAAATAGCCAGTTTCTTGGCAGAGCTGAAGCTGGATAAGGCTTATATAGCAATACCCATCAGGCCTCCAGCAGAGAAATGGGTTAAACCGTCATGCGAACGTAATATCAACATGGCCTATCAAATATTTAGTGAAACGCTAGATGAAGTAGAGTATCTCATTGGCTACGAAGGAAATGCTTTCGCCTCTACTGGAGATGCTGAGGATGATTTACTCAGTATAACTGCTGTTCATCCGATGCGAGAGGAAGCTGTTCACGAATTTTTATTAAAATCCAATGTCGGGTATAACCTTATTGAAAAGCTACTCGATGAAGGAAAACTTATAGAAACAGAATACCAGGGCAGGAAATTCTACACAAGAAGGCTATCAGCACAAAATAACTGACACAATTAACCATCACAACACGGGTGTACTTGCCTGCTGATTAAGCTTATACTTCCATCAAACATAACAGCTGATACATTACGACAATCAACGATATTCACCGTTCGATTTATAAGTAGCGAAAAGAACGGTTTATGATTATAATATTAATATTCGCTTACTACTCCAATCAATTACCACCAAAACAGGAGTATGACCTGTCCCATCAACTACAAATCACCATCTCTGCTCTAACAGCTCTGCTATAATGTGCCCATGAAAGTCGGGTTAGTATATGACCCTATTTATTTAGAACATGACACTGGAGATCATCCAGAAAATGCCAGCAGGCTTGTCGCTGTTATGTCACACCTCGAAAAAACCGGTATTAAGGAAAAACTTATTTTACTCCAACCACGCAGGGCTTCTATAACAGAACTGGAGATGGTTCACGATGCTGAATACATTTCTAAAGTCAATAGAATAGCGAAAAATGGCGGAGGCTGGCTGGATCCTGATACTATTGTCTGCCCAAAATCGTATGAGGCAGCTCTATATGCTGCCGGAGGGCTGCTCAGCTCAATAGAGGCAGTATGGAATAAAGAGGTAAGCAGCGTTTTTGCCCTGGTAAGACCTCCAGGTCATCATGCCACCAAAGACCATGCTATGGGATTTTGTCTGTTCAACAACATAGCCATCGCAGCGAAGTTCGCCCTGACTACCTTTGGCATTGACCGCATCCTCATCGTTGACTTCGATGTTCATCATGGCAATGGAACTCAAGATACGTTTTACGACGACCCCAAAGTGCTCTACTTTTCCACGCACCAGTATCCCTTCTTCCCAGGCTCAGGAAGTACTGAAGAGGTAGGGAGAGGGAAAGGAACAGGATTTACAGTGAATTTCCCTATGAGGGCCGGATGGGGAGATCAAGAGTATTCTATGATTTTCGATGAAGTCTTAACGCCGATAGCGCGAAGATTTCAACCCCAGCTGATACTGGTCTCCGCAGGCTTTGACAGTCATTGGGCTGATAGACTTGCTATGATGCAAACAAGTATAGCTGGCTTCGTCCACATGATAACTGTGCTCAAGAACCTGGCAATAGAACTATGCCAGGGACGGCTCATTTTCTCTCTTGAAGGTGGCTACAATCAGCAAGTAGTCTCTTCATCCGCAAAAGCTACATTCGATATCCTTCTGGATAACTCTAATATAGCTGATCCCCTAGGCAAAGCAGCAACAGAATACCATGACGGATTCAAAGAATGCCTCCATAAGGTAAAGAGCTTACACCACCTAGAAGAAC
Source organism: uncultured Dehalococcoidales bacterium (assembly GCA_964452475.1). Taxonomy (GTDB): domain Bacteria; phylum Chloroflexota; class Dehalococcoidia; order GIF9; family AB-539-J10; genus JAUUZT01. The sequence continues at coordinate 8,226 of CAYVML010000014.1, read as the reverse complement.
TAAGATAGCTACGCTTGCTCTCCGTTAAAGATTCTTTAGAACGTTGATACTAGAACTATTATGTCGACTATCTTCGAAAGGATAGCCCTGAGAACATCTGCCGCCATTCCTTTTTCTCCCAGACAAACAGCAGCGGGCCAGCTATAAACAGTGAGCTATATGTACCTGCAAGTAAACCAATGAGCAATACCAGCATGAAGTTATGTATCGTAGCACCACCAAAAAGGAAGAGAGCCAATATTACACAGATAGTGGTCAAAGAGGTATTCAGGGAGCGACCCAGTGTTTCTAGAATACTGGAGTTAATAATAACTGCAAAATCCGTGCTTATCCCCTTGACAACATTTTCCCGGATACGGTCAAAAACGACAACGGTATTATTAATGCTATAGCCCACAATTGTAAGCACACCAGTGAGAAACAGAGCATCTATTTCTATATTGCTTGTCTTCCCCAATATGGAGAAGATCCCCGCCACAAAAAGCACATTGTTAATCAAGGCAATTATAGCGCATACTCCCCATCGAAAAGGATTGGGCATACGGCGGAAAGCCCAGACAATATAAAACAGCATGGCCACGGAGGCTATCATCACAGCTATACCAGCACTCCGCGCTGTCTCCGCCGCGATAGATGGTGAAATAGTATTATAATCGCGGACTATTATTTCAGTGTTCAACTCTTCTCCCAATACCGTAATCAATTCTTCCCTCTCAGAAGACTCTATCTCTTTCATACGAATTAAGAAATCACTCTCACTGCTTTGGATTATAGCTTCCGCATGTCCAAATGTCGTTAATTCCTGCCGCAGTTCCTCCTGACTAATCTGTGGATTAAAACGTATGGTCATAGAAGTGCCACCGGTAAAATCAATGCCGGGCTGTAGCCCAAAAACCGCCAAAGCTATTATTGATATAAGCACAGCTATAGCTGAAAAGAGAAAAAACCATTGTTTATTCCTCATAAAGTCAATCATTTTTCAACTCCGTAAACTTTTACATCGACAGACAGGTGGCTACTAACAATAAAGCGTAGGAAAGTTCTGGTGATAACAATCGCTGTAAACATACTCAAAGCCACTCCAACAAACAGGGTAAGCGCAAAGCCCCTGACCATAAAAGCCCCAAAGGTGCCACCCAGCCAGAAAAGGACAATACAGGCAATGAAAGTGGTAATATTACTATCGCGAATAGCCGGCCATGCACGATTAAACCCGGCTTCTACCGCTAATATCAAGCTACGGCCAGCACGCAACTCTTCTTTCATTCTCTCGAAGATAAGAACATTCGCATCCACCGCCATACCCAGAGATAATATGGCAGCAGCGATTCCCGGCAGGGTTAAAGTCAAATTCGCAGAGAACAGTTTGAAGATAGCAGCCAGAAGCACTCCATAAACCAAAAGGCTCAAGCAAGCTATCAAACCAGGAAGGCGATAATACAGAATCATAAACAGTAGTAGCAAGACTAAACCAATCTCCGCAGCCAGTATGCTTTTCTTTATAGAATCAGCCCCCAAGGACGCATCCACATCCCGTTGATCAATAAGTACCAACGGCACATCCAGAGCACCGGAATTAAGCTGAATCGTCAGGCTTTTAGCCTCATCAATGGTAAAGTTGCCTTCAATACGCCCTGGAGTTCCAGCAGTTATCACACTCTGAACTACAGGTCTTGAGATTATTTCTTCATCAATGACAATAGCAAGTGGTTTGTAAAGATTAGCTTCAGTTATCTTTTCAAAAAGATATGCTCCTTCGCTATTCCATTCAATAACAACCACAGGCCCTTTATAAGGATCAATATCTTGATAGGCTCGTTTTAAATATTCTCCAGTAAGTGCTTTCACCTTACCATCTTTGTCTTCCGCTTTAGCTGATGCATCACTGAAAACCAAATTGCCTTCTTCATCAAGCTCAGGCTCACCATTTACATCCAGTTTCTGTTCAACAAAATATAGTTGGCCTGTTTCACCTATTAGCTCAATCGCTCTATTGATATCTTTCTCTCCTGGTAGTTGGACCAGTATTCTATCAACACCCATCCTCTGGATTACTGGTTCAGCCGCTCCATATTCGTTAACTCTCCGTTGAATCTTCTCAACTACTGCTGATATGGCAACTTCATCACTGATATCAGGATCTTTCTTTGACAGATCGGCTCGATAGAGCAACTGACTACCACCACGGAGATCAAGTCCAAGGGTTAATCCATCAGAACCAAGGAGCTTTTCATTAAAAGGAACTATTTGCCATTATGCCAGACCAAATAGTACAGCGATAAATATAAGCAGATAAACGTTTTTCTTCAAATTGCTATCTCGCAGCGCAGCGTTGCTTATTTAACTCCTTTTCTGCCAACGCCAACGCCTCCTCTCTATTATTAATATCACCACTTGCTTGAGCTTCACGTAGTATTGCTAGTAGCTTTCCCAACAATGGACCAGAAGCCAGTCCAAATATCTCCATTAAGTCATATCCATTTACAAGCTTAACCGGCTGGACCTTGATTTGTTGTTTTTCATGCTCCTCCAGAATATAACTTACTAGTCGGCAATGCCTTCTCCAGCCTCTCATTGTTATAAGAGGTCCCAAGCAAGCTAGATAATCAGCTAAAGTCAAGAATAGTATATCGATTCCCGAATCTCCCGTATCACGAAAGTAGCGATAAATTGCCCTACTAGTGGGCAATCCTTCTGTTGCCATCTGTACTGGATGAAGATGATGCTTGACCATATCTCCCACCAGTTTTGTTTCATGTCCGCTAAAGCGTAGCCTTTCCATAATACTCGTTACCATCGCCGCACCTTGACTGGCATGTCTTAAAAAACGCGCCCGCCCCCTGTCATCTACAAGCTTTGTTTGGGGTTTAGCCACATCATGAAGTAAGGCTCCAATTTTTAACATTATTCTATGATTGCTGCCACTGGAAACTTCCTGTGACAGATATTCCTCAATTTTTTCTGACCAGATAGCAGTATTCAGCATCTCACCATTGCTATACCGCCAGTCGTTTTCTCTAATCACGAACTCCATAGCTGCCACTGTTTGAAGAGAATGCTCAAAGACATCCCAGAAATGCACGGTCGGCTGCTCTACTCCTTTCCCATCCGCCAATTCAGGGACCAAGGCTGTTAGCAAGCCAAGACTATCCAAGTAGCGGAGATTATGAGCAGCTCTAGGTAAACTAAGCAAGCGAAGCAGTTCTTCCCTGACACGCTCACCAGCAACTTTAGTAACATATTGCGAACACCCAACAATAAGATATTCAGTATGTTGGTCTATTTTAAATCCAAGCTCCATCGCGAGTCGCACCGCCCTCAATAATCTGGCAGCATCCTCCTCAAATATGCAGTCAGTTACCGCTCTCAGTACTTTATTTTTCAGGTCTTCCCTGCCAGAAAAAGGATCCACAAGCTTCAACGAAGTATTCGAGTTGAATTCAGCCAGCTCAACAGCCATGGCATTAATGGTGAAGTCGCGACGGGCTAGGTCCGATTCAATATCTTTTGAGAAAGAGGAAAAATCTAGATGCCATTGTTTCTCTTCTTCACCTATTACTACCCTCGCTATATTATTAACCCTATCGAGTACTACGAACCTACCACCGAATTCTTCCGCGACACTTTTGGCGATATCTAAGGCACTCCCACTCACTGCTATGTCTATGTCGTTCGTCTGTCTCTCGAGAAGCGTATCCCGAATGAAGCCTCCAACGATATAGCCATGACACCCATGATTTATCAGTAGATGATTAATTCTATCGCGATAAGCAAATATATAGTCTTGAATGGTAGAAAACATCTGAGTTGTAATTGTACCTTGCAATATGGCTATTGTAAAGCTTACTGAGTTATCTCACTCAAACTGAAGATCTGAGAATTGGTCAATACTTACACCCTTCTACCAAATTCTTTCTCCAGTTGAAGTAAGTTCATATGTACCATAATCGGTCTTCCATGCGGGCAAGTACGAGGTTGTTTAGTTTGCTCCAACTGGTTTATCAGTTCCCTCATTTCCTCGCTGCTCAGTTGTTGACCTGCTTTTATTGCTCCATGACAGGACAATGATTGTGCAATCTTTTCTTCCCATGGAGTAGAACTACCCCTGCGAGTCAAGGTATCAAGTACATCAGCTATAACTTCATGCATGTTCTCATTCGCAACCAACGCAGGTACAGCACGGAGCAGATAATGCCTATCGCCGAAAGATTCAATAGCAAATCCAAATTGCAGTAGTATTGCTTGATTACCTCTCCAGGTTTCTTCCTCCCCCGGAGTGAGTTCAATGGTCATTGACTGAAGTAATCCCTGGACCTCTACCTGTTGTTTTGCCCACTGTTCTAGAATTCTATCGAACCGTATCCGTTCATGAGCAGCATGCTGGTCAATAATATAAAGTCCATCAGGTCCTTCAGCAACAATATATGTCTTGGCTACCTGTCCCAGTACCCGCAAGGCTGGCAAATTAACAGAGAATGCGTTACCAACAGTTGAGAAACCTTCAAAGGCAGGTGTTCCTTCTCTCACTTCCATCGGGTGTTGCAATGACCACGAAATAGCAGAAGAAAATTGTGTGTTAGCTTTTGCTATAGGTGTGCTCTTTAAAACTTCCCCTACAGCTTTTTTTACGCTGGCAAAGATAGCCTGCTCATCATGGAATTTTACCTGTGACTTGGTTGGATGAACATTAACATCAATCTCCTCAGGCGGCATTTCTAGTCGTATTATCGCCAGAGGATGCCGACCAACCATCAGTAAACCATGGTAAGCTTGCTCAACTGCTTTAATTAATAACGGACTGCGCACCCATCGACGATTAACAAAGAAACTAAGGAAGCTGCGATCAGAACGTGTAAAAGATGGAGGGCTTACCAGTCCATTTACCTTAATATTTATGCCCTCTCCTAACACATCCAGCATTTTTTCAGCTATTTCAAAACCAAATACATGGTTCACTACCCCACGAAGCTCTCCATCACCTGTAGTGCGCACACTGAGGCGGTTATCTAACAGCAGGTTGAATTTTACTTCAGGAAACGCCAGGGCATACTGGCTTACTACATGAGCAGTATGACTGTTTTCTGTATTTACCGACTTCAAGAACTTAAGCCTAGCCGGCAAATAACGAAATAAGTGGTGCACAGTTACAGTAGTTCCGCAAGGCCTAGAAATATTCTCCTGGTGAAGCAATTCACCCTTATGTAAGTTTACGTAGCTACCAATACTATCCGTAGATGTTTTAGTTGAAAGCTCTACTTCTGCAACAGCAGCTATACTGTGCAAGGCTTCACCACGAAATCCAAGACTGGAGATAGTCTCCAAATCAGCTAAATTTGCTATCTTACTGGTAGCATACCGACAAAAAGCAAGTTCCACATCGTCTTTCTGGATACCATTACCATCATCAATAACTTTAATTGACCTGATGCCACCACCATCAATCTCTACCGCAACCTGGCTGGCTCCAGCATCCAGGGAGTTTTCTATCAACTCCTTCACTACTGAAGCTGGCCTCTCAATCACCTCTCCAGCGGCAATTTTTGACACCAGCTCTGGCTTTAAAAGCTTAATAAACATCAGAATTCAATGATACACGATTACGTGTATTCTGTCAATAAATTATGGTGAAGGATACTGATCCTTTTCAATTTTCTCTAACGGCGCTAGGCTAAGCATAAGCTTCTTAACTCCCACCTGTTCAAAAGCCACTGTTAGCACTTTGTCTCCCCTATCCGGAACACAATCCCTCACCACTCCATCACCAAACTTACTATGGTATACCCAATCACCTACCTTCAATTCCAAAGTATCACTTGAATAGCACTCCTGCAAAGGATGACTATCTATTAAAGGATAAATACTATCCCCTTTCCATAACCCTACAGTAGTTATCAAATGTGGTGAGATATCTCGAAGAAAGCGTGAGGCTCGATTTGTAGAGCCTTTGCCAAATAACGTACGCCGTTGACTACGCAGCAAGTAAAGCCGCTCTTTAGCCCTGGTTATCCCAACATAACAAAGACGCCTTTCTTCTTCTATTTCGGCAGGATCAGTAAGTGATTTACTATGCGGTAGAATTCCTTCTTCCAGCCCAACAATAAAAACAACTGGAAACTCCAATCCTTTTGCCTGATGCAAAGTAATCAGTGTTACAGCGCCAGCATTATCATCCAATTCATCGACATCTGATATCAGACTTACCTTTTCTAAAAAAATGCTCAAGGCTTCTACTGGCTCAAGTGTATCGTATACCTTGGCAACGCCTCTTAATTCCATGATATTTTCCCATCGCTCATCGCCATCCCCTCCTCGATTAAGATACTCCTTATAAGCAATACGTTGCAATACTTCATCCAGTAGCCCGACCAGACTCAGCATATGGCTTTCGACAATGAGGTTATCAATAAGGGCCATAAAACCCTGTAATGCCTGTGCAATACGTGAAGTGAGGGATCCCTTTTCAATTACTTCTCCCAATATAGTATAAAGAGAACTATCTCGAGAGTCTGCCACGCTGTGAAGCTGGCTAAGAGTACGTTGTCCAATACCACGTCCTGGAATGTTAATTACTCGAGCCAAGCTAACATCATCATTAGGATTCTGAATAACCCGAAGGTAACAGATAATATCCTTAACTTCCCGCCTATGATAAAAGCGAGTATTACCTATAATCCTATAAGGTATCCCATATCGTATAAAAGCCTCCTCTAGAACTCGTGACTGGGCGTTGACACGATACATTACAGCACAGTCCTTAAATGATTTCTGCTCCTGACTCACTAATTTCTCTATATTTATGACTACAGACTGCGCTTCCTCCTCTTCACTATAGCTTTCTATAACAGTTACAAGGGCACCACTCTCATTCTCCGTCCATAATTCTTTAGGTTTGCGCTGGACATTTGCCGAAATAACATCTGTCGCTACATTTAAAATAGTACTAGTAGAACGATAGTTCTGTTCCAAAAACATTATTTCAGCTTCTGGATAGTCCTTCTCAAACTCCAAGATATTGCGCAGATCGGCAGATCTCCAGGAATAAATTGATTGATCAGGATCACCCACAACGCAGACATTACGATATTTACCTGACAATTGTTTAATAAGCATATATTGAACAGCGTTCGTATCTTGAAATTCATCGACTAGTATATGAACATAGCGCGACTGGTATTTAGCTAAAATATCCTGATGTGCCCTAAACAAAGATACCACCTTCATCAGTAAGTCATCAAAGTCCACCGCTTCACTTCGATCAAGTAGTTGCTGATAATGTTGATAGACCCTATATATAATCTCATCAAAATAACTATGTATATGCTGTGCATAGTCATTAGGGCCGATGAGCTTACTTTTAGCGGAGTTGATAGCTGACAGCAAAGCACGCGGGGCATACTGTTTAGCATCAATCTTGGCTTCTTCAAGGCTTTGCTTTATCACTCTCATTTGATCTTCATCATCAAAAATAACAAACTTAGAATTAAGTCCAATGGCTTCAGCTTCCCGACGCAGAATTCGTGCACAAACAGAGTGGAAGGTTCCTATAGTGAGATATTCAGCTTGCTGACCTAGTAACTCCTCCAGCCGCCCGCGCATTTCACGAGCAGCTCTATTGGTGAAGGTAACAGCCATAATATGGAATGGCTTCACGCCACAGACTTTAACTAGATAGGCAATTCGATGAGTGATTACCCTGGTCTTGCCACTGCCAGGCCCAGCCAGAATTAGAACAGGGCCTTCAACAGCTTCTATGGCTTGTCTTTGTGCGGAATTAAGCGAAGTAAGAATATCCATCAAGATCAGTTAACATTATATCACCAGTAAAGAGAACGTCTCAAAAGCCAAACTGTCCTAGTTTAGCTTAATCATATTGGAGAGAGCGCAGCTTTTTGATAAAATAGTAGTGAGAGTAAATGTTTACAGAAAATAAACTGGTTGTCATAGCCACTGCTAGACAGATGGAAGCGCAGGTAATAAAAGGTCGACTAGAAAGCGAAGGTATTCCAGCCTTGCTGAGCTATGAGAGCGCGGGCCTAGTTTATGGTCTTACAGTTGATGGCTTGGGTGAAGTAAGAATAATGATCCCTTCCCATCTGGTCGAAGAGGCCATGAATATCTTAAAAGTTAGATTTAGCCCAACAACTCAATAGTGAGTCTGCAGGTTGCACTCAGTGGTATTACTACAATTCAGCTCTTAAGAAAGGCACATAAATTAATGAGTGTTCA
>CAYVML010000013.1:12312-16741 GCA_964452475.1 uncultured Dehalococcoidales bacterium | reverse complement strand
AAAGCATTACAGTAACCTCCTGCAAATTTACCAGCCCGTTCGTGCTGCATTTTCGCTGTTTTTATCCATATACTGCTACAAAGATCATGCAAGTCGTTCAAGAAACCCTCGTCAGCAGGATTAAGCATACGAGTCACCAGATTTTCATAGCCTATAAGAGCACCCAGCATATCTCCAGGTCCACGTAAAAGAGTTTGGCTTACAGGATACTTACCTTGCAGCCCTTTCACTACACCCTCTATTCCATTACCGAGCTTCTGAAACCAAACATTTTCATCCAGCCCCGCCAGAACATCACGAAGATGCCGTAGTAAATGTTCTGTTTTTATATCAGGTGGATGAGCCACCATGCTCGCTCCTCTACCCAATGAATACAATTTACAACCGATAATTCCTTCCATCCAGGGAATTACAAAAGCATATTGAACAAACTCAAGGACGTCTCCGTTTATTACTGGCCTCCCTTGAAAAGCACTGGCATATGCTTTAATCAACCAGTCAGTATCCAGCATCTGATGAGTGAAAGGACCTTTAATATTTTCATTATAAACGCGTTTTCGAAAGGGCTCGCGGTTAAAATCCAGCTGGCTGCGGAGTACTAAGCCAGATTTATTTTTCCAGAAATCACGATGCCTGTTAATTAGCATTTCGTCCATTATCTATCTCCTTACGCTGCTTTAGTGCCACAATGCCATATTGTTAATCCATCACTTATCTTGCCAGAGTGACATATAATGACGTAACAATGCACCTTGCATATGTAGCAACAATCTCAATCCCTGATATATCTTCTAAGACTGTAATCTATTACTTTATCATTGCACTAGGCAGCCAGGTTATGATTTGCGGGAATATAATACATAATACAAGAGCTACCATCACGAGTATAATAAAGGGAATTACCCCTTTCATAATATCCATTGTACTTATTCCCCATTCTGGCCGCGATATCCCTTTCAAGTAGAAAATAGCAGGAGCCATGGGAGGTGTCATATAGGACATCTGGAGATTCACGCAAACCATGAGCGCAAACCAGACAGGGTCAAATCCAAGCGAAGCTGCAATAGGAGTAATCAAGGGTACCATTACCAGAACAATTCCTACCCAGCTCATCATAAAACCAAGCAGGAAAATAATAAACATGATCAAGGCAAAAGCGCCCCACTTCCCTCCTGGAGCAGCCATTACCATGCTATTAATCACATCACCACCACCAAGCTTCAAAAACACTCCGACGAATATCTGAGCGCCAAATGCAGTAAGATATACCATACAGGTAATGGTCAGGGTGTGTAATACCCCTTCTTTAAACATCGACACATTTGCTCTTCTATAGGCTACTGCTAAAATTATTGCTGCCACACAACCAACAGCAGCAGCCTCCGTTGGTGATGCTATTCCAAGGAAAATAGATCCCAATACAGCTAGTATCAAAACAACTGGTGGTACTACCGAACTTACCACGATAGACAGCTTTTTCATAAAAGGTATCGATTGTGCTTCCTCTGATATGGCTGGTGCTGCCTTCGGCTTTAACCAGCATAAAACAGAAACATATGTAATGTATAAAGCTGATAAAAGTAATCCAGGACCAAAAGCCCCCATAAACAATTTTCCCACTGAGATTTGTGCCATAGGCCCATATATTACAAGCTGAACACTTGGAGGTATTAAAATACCAAGACATCCTCCAGCTAAAACAGCTCCGGTAGCTAGCTTTTTATCATAGTTACGCTTGAGCATAGGTGGAATGGCAAGAAGCCCTATCATTATTATCGATGCAGCAATCACACCAACGGTTGCAGCCATTATAGTACCCATCGCTATTGCGCCGATTGCCAGCCCCCCCCTGAACTTTCCAAAAGCCAGGTGAAGTCCAGCAAATAGCCTTTCAGCAGCTCCTGACTTCTCTACAATAACGCCCATGAATATGAAAAGTGGTACTGCGAGGAAGACATAGCTGGTTGCCTGGGCGAATATGCGTCCCATGCCCTGTATGAATATCATTGGTCCCATTTCTGCAAGACCAACGAACATAGCCACGCCGCCAAGGACAATCGCTAATGGGTATCCGCTGAGAATGCCAATAAATGTTCCTCCAAACATTACCGCGACTACTAGTTCAGGACTCATTCCAGCCACCTTTCTTCGCTACCCCTGGTCAGAATAACTATGTTCTTAATGAATGTAGCTATTCCCTGAAAAGACAGGAGAAGAAATCCCACTGTTGCTGCAAGTTTGAATGGCCATAGCAATGGATACCAGGCGGCCATCCATACTCTCTCCTCCACTCGATATGCTTGTAAAGTATCCAGGGCAAATTCTTTTGTTATCATAAATATAAGAGGGAAGAAGAAGATAAAAGTAAATATACTATCCATTAATGCTTTCCCCCGCGGAGAAAACCTTGTATAGATGACATCTATTCTGACATTAGCATCATGGTACCATACATAAGCCAAGCCAAGGAATACAAATGTAGAGCCAAGTAGATAGCTCAATACATGCGACCAGATGGTAGGTGCATTAAAAACATATCTCATCACAACTTCATAACTAATTATTATTACCTGTACTACTATTAGCCATGCTATTATCTTACCTGCCCATTCACTTACAAAATTTATGCTATTACAGATTTTTTTTATTACTCTCACATAAGCTCTCCTTCAAATGACACTAATTCCTCTGGCACGCAATTGACTCTTAACATTCTGCGGTACCATACCTCTTTGTGAACCACTGAGTTGCCTTATGTATTGTGAATTCTACAAGTTTAGCTATTTGAGTCAAGCCAACCTTCTGGCAAGCCACTAACTAATAATGGATTGCCAGAAGGTGATACTGCATCCTTATTTTAACCGAATACAGAATAGTTTGGTGTTCCTTTGCTCACCTGTCTGAAAGCCGCAATAAAAGCTGCCTCATTCTCATAGATTTCTTTGTAAATAGGGTCTTCAGCAGCATACATCTCAGCTACTTCTCTTGCACGCTTGGCAAACTCTGCTTGAAGTTCATCACCTAGAGTATAAACTTCAAGCCCGTAATCTATGAAGTTTTCCATAGCGTCAGCGTCAGTTCTGACAGCATCCAGGTAGTTCATCAATGCAGCGCTCTCTACTTCAGTCACAAGTATCTCTTTCAAGTCATCAGGGAGAGCATTCCATTTATCGAAATTCACACACATAAAGCCACCACCTCCTATAGGTGAGTGGATACCTGGAATACCTATGTACTCACTTACCTCCTGGTAGCCCATACTCCAATTCAGCGAAGCTGTACCATATTCAAAGGCATCAACGATACCTCTCTCCATAGCTGAGTATAATTCATCCCCTGACAGAGTAACTACTGAAGCACCAAAAGTGGACAGAATTTCAGTCCATGGACCGTAAGCGCGGAACTTTATTCCATCTAGATCATCTGCAGTTTCAATCACTTTGTGTGAATGCCAGATTTCAGGCGAGTACGCATAGAAACCAAAACAATGACCATAGTCCGCCCACAGTTCATTTGCATATTCCATCCCATCTCCAATATAGAACCATCCCATATTTTCTATAGCTGATGGGCCAGCACAGAAACCCGATGTACCCATTAGAGATGCCGGTTCGCCCAGAAGGCCTTTCATTTGGCCTCCACCTGTAGCCGTCATATCTAATAATCCATCTCTTACAGCTTCAGTTATTTCTCCATATGGCACTATCTCACCAGAACCGTACTGTTTAACAATAAGTCGACCATTAGAGGCCTTGTCTATTCTTTCAAATACTTCAGTTTTGTATTCAAAGTATTTATTACCTGCTGGCATATTATCCTGAAACTGCCATGTAATAACTTCTTCCTCAGGAGCAGGTGTTGGTGCTGCGGTTGGTGCTGCAGTTGGTGCTGGTGCTGGTGCTGTAGTTGGAGCTGGTGCTGGTTCAGCCTTAGGAGCACAACCCATGGCCGCCACAGTAACTATTAGAATTGCTACCACTAACAGCATTATTATTCTAGATTTCATTTTTTACTCCTTTTTAATATGTTTTACCTAACAAATAACACTCCCACCCCAAAACCTTTTACATAACGACACCTCCTCAAAGAACAGCCAAAATAATGCATGATATAATTTTTCAAGAAAACTCCCTGCAAATTTACTCTTTATCCATTTCAATTGTCAATAAAATATAAACGCTTTTCTGGAGAATTCTGTGAATCACCAACTGTTCAAACTGCTATACACTATACTTTTTCTACCCTACACGATACGTTTCCAGCATGTCCTCATTTAGGTCAATGCCCAGGCCTGGTCCTTCAGGTACATGAACGAAACCGTCTTTGTCAATTTCCATCTTCTGCTTTGTCACCTCCCAGCGTATTGCAGTCTCTTCAACACAATACTCAAATATAATTGCTTTAAGTGAAGGGAAGATTTATCTCTATA
>CAYVML010000013.1:7398-12302 GCA_964452475.1 uncultured Dehalococcoidales bacterium | reverse complement strand
TGAACGATTTGGCACCATAAAAACACTTTTCCTTGTGGCGCTCCAATGCAGGCCAGCAGCACAGTTAATGCCAGTAGTGTAAAAGTGGTTGACAACTCTCAAGCCATGATCCTCCGCCATATCTGCTATTCTCGTACCTTCACTGAAACCATTTCTGACTATGTCTATCTGAGCTATGTCTATTCCAGTACGCTCGATAAGATCCTTCCACGCAAATCTGCCAGAATCACCCTCACCGGCAGCAATTGGTATGCGGGAGACGTTGGTCAATTTCCGGTAGCCTTCAAGATTATCCTGCTCAAGGGGCTCCTCAAGCCAAAGTATCTTATATTCTTCGAACTGCTGTGCACGGCGAATTGCAGTAGCCGTATCCCAACAGCAACCTGCGTCAACAATTATATCTTTATCGTTCCCCGCAGCCCTACGTGCACTAGCAACCAGATCAAGGTCAAGTTCTTCACTTTGACCCATGGGAGCCCAGCCAAACTTTACTGCTGTGAAACCTTTATCAAACCATCTCCGAGCTTTCTTGAAAGTCTCTGCTCCATTCTCGCCCCAGAGGTCACTGGCATAGGCACGAAACTTTTTCTGAAAAGCTCCACCCAGTAACTGGTAAACAGGCTGATTGTAATATTTTCCAGCGATATCCCAGAGTGCTATATCGATACCCCCTATAGTATGAATAACTACTCCACGTCGTCCATAGTAAAAACTGGACTGGTAAAGTCTCTCATTTATAACCTTTATGTCAAGTGGATTCATTCCTACAAGGATACGACCCAAACCAGAAGCAATGCTATGGCTGAAGGGAGCATCAATTACTGCCTTTGCTACACGGGGACTTGAGTCTACTTCACCAATCCCTACGATGCCCTCATCGGTGTGAATCTTGATAATTAACGAGTTCTGGGCACCAGATGCTTTGTCAAGGACTTCAGATTCTGGTAAACTAATCTCAATTGCCTCATCTTGTGTAATTTTCATCGTTCCTCCCTCTCCTAGAATTTATATGTTCTCCAGCGATATATTGTTCGTATAATCACATAACGTATTGTAACTAATACTTATACACCCCCAGTGGTCCAAGCTAAATACATATACTGTTCTATATAACAACCTCACTACTATTCATAGGGGTATTTAGTAGATTTCATACTTTCGTTATAGGCCGATATTTCCTCAGTCGTCATCAACTCCTTTTCCCTATAATATTCCCGTGCCTCTTCTAATACATGCTCTACGTTATCTTCCTGACTGGAAGTTAGTGGTGTTGCTTTATGCGTTTTCAATATCTCCTCAGTCCTCTCCCTGGCATAATCAAGGCAACTCTTCTTGCCCGAATCAATCCACACCGGATATGTCAACCTATCAGCAGACTCAGGTACAAATTGTTCATGTCTCCACCATTTCCTGGTATGCGGTTTGCTGAGGTAATGACCAGGAATTGGGCCAACCGCCCTTATTAAATCTGTAGCCATTGTCTCATGGTTCACCTCCACCCCTTCCATAAATCGACCCACCATGCCCGCCATATCATCATCTAGCACAGCCTGTACTGGATGATGCGTTAGTTCGCCATGCACACTGCCGTGGAATAACAACGTATTCGCCCCCGATAGGCCAGCTATCAAGAGCCGAAAGCTTTTCTCGTAGCTTGATTGGTAATCCGCCATCTTTGCATTGGGATATGCTGTGGTATGGTCAAGAGGTACACCATAGCGTCTGAATACCTGACTAGATATAGCATTATGTAAAGCTATTTCTACATCACCAAAGCCAGGAGAGCCTGAATTCATATTCATGGCTGCTGAAAAGTCCTTAACCAGAACACGTGTACCAGGTTTTATCAACTGAACCAGTACCAATCCTGCGATAACTTCAGCGTTATTGGTAATAACACCGCCAGCAATAGTGGCAGGTGCAGTTCCACCCATAACCTGGCCGGTGACAATTCGTATTGGAAGACCAGCTTCAGCAAATCTGAATGCCGATTCCACAGCATCGCTATAGACTGCTAAAGGCGGCGCCCAAGCGCAGGTTCCCAGAATCTCTATACCTGCTGCTTGTGCCATCTTTATAGCAAAAATCTCGGAATTCTGCGAAAAGCCAACACATTGAAACTTAGTAGAGTTCCGTATCCTGGCAGCAAGACTTTCCAGCATTGCCATGCAAGCTGGAACTCCTTTGAAGCCAAAATATGGTGTGTAGGGAGAAAAGAAATGTACTGTTGGTAGAGCATCCGACACAGAAACAGCATCATAATTTTCTTTCCTCGTAGGCACCCGAGGCTCCCAGGTATCAATATCAACGGTATTCTGACCTGGCGCCACAGCGAGATAAAGAGTATCTCCCCCTACCATGAGATTATACTTCTCATCTCTGGCCTGAGCATGGAAGCTGCTGGGTGCCCGCCGCAGACATTCTTCCACCAGGTAAGCTGGCATTTTAACCCTTTTATTCTCATAATCTACCTTACAGCCATTCTTCTCCAACAGCTTCAATGCCCCATCATGTTCCATCCTAACTCCAGTGGTCCAGAGAACTTCAAGGGTACCTTTATGGATGGCCTCCAGTTCTTCCTCTGTCAATATCTCCAGGGGTTTAAATTTCCGAACAAAACCTTTCAAAGCCATGCGATTCTCCTTTAGATACTTATTAATTTTTTAGCAAGTTTAACTGAACCTGGTGCTGTAGGATCATAACCATCAGCTCCAATGTTATCGGCAAATTCCTGTGTAATGGCACCTCCCCCCACCATAACTTTAATCTTGTCCCGTATGCCTTCCTGTTTCAGACTATTTATAACTTTCCTTTGCTCAGGAGCTGTAGTAGTTAATAAAGCAGACATAGCTAGGATATCAGCATTATTTTTCTTAATACCCTCTATAAATTTTTCCGCAGTAACATTAATACCCAGGTCTATTACCTGGAACCCTTCAGCTGAAAGCAGGGTAGCCACCATAGTTTTTCCAATGGTATGGATATCACCATAGACCGTTCCTATAACGACAGTTCCCAGGCTTTTCCTGACTTACTTATCTCCTCCTCCAATATTGGAGTAGCCGCAGACATGGCATCGGCAGCTCCTACCAGGTCAGGGAGAAAAAGCTCACCCCTACCAAAACCATCACCAATCTGTCTTATAGCTACTGTCATAGCATTCAGAGCCTCTACGGGGTCTATTCCTTCCTCAACAACTTTTCGGGCATAGTTCGCCGCTTCATCCTCATCATATTCCAGGATAGCTTTTTGCAGCCTCTCTAAAACTTCAGCACTCATATACTCTCCCTTTTTCATATAGTATTTTTTGGAATTGTCATCCTCCTCGTTATTTGCATCATTCCCACCAGTTATCTCCATACATTATCTATATAAAGCAACATTTTAAAACTGCTGAGAAAATATTAGAAGTTACCAACTCTACTGACTTCAACTATTCGTCGCACGCTCTGCAGCCATTATGGTGTTGGACATGAGCATAGTAATGAGCATGGGACCAACGCCTCCAGGAACCGGGGTTATTCCTGCTGCTTTTTTCTCGACAGAATCAAAATCAACATCACCAATGGTCTTATTCTTCTTTGTAATCGGATCCTGCTGCCAGTTAGAGCCAGCATCCAGAACCACCACTCCATTTTTCACCATGTCCCCAGTGATGAACCGTGGCCTGTTCGCCGCCACCACCAGTATATCCGCCCTTTGTGTATAGGAAGACAGGTTTTTAATATACGGATCACACATAGTAACATTTGCTCTCGAGCCTGCTCTATCCTGAACCAGGATGGAGGCTAAAGGTTTTCCTACCAGCTCATCCACACCTACAATAACAACTTCCTTACCATCAGGTTTAAATCCACTACGCAACATCATCTCATGAACAGCTACGGCGCCAGCAGGGACAAAGGCAGACTGTCCCATCCAGGCTCTGCCTATATTCATCGGGTGAAAGCCATCTACATCTTTATCAGGAGATACTGCACATAGCGCTATATTTTCATCAAGATGTTCAGGAAGGGGTAGCTGAAGGAAAATGCCATGTATACTGGCATCGGTATTAAGTCGATCGATCTCTGCGAGCAAATTTTTCTGCGTTATATCAGCAGGTAGACGTAGCATCGCTGAGCTAACCCCCAGTTCAACACTGACTTTCTCCTTAAGCCGAACGTAAGTAGCCGACCCAGGGTCTTCACCAACAAGAACTCCTGATAAGCCAGGAGTCACTCCAAGTAAAGAAAGCTTGTTCAACCTCTCTTTCAGTTCTTCCTTTATACTGGCGGAAATTTCCTTGCCGTCAATTATCCTGGTAGTCAAAATATCACCTCCTAAATATATTTATAAGTTTTTCTAATTTATGACGTAATCTTTTCAGCCGCCCGTACTGTATTGGCCAATAATATGGCTGACGTTACCGGCCCAGTACCACCAGGGACCGGTGTTATAGCTGCTGCTTTTTCCTTGACAGCATCGAAATCTACATCACCTACTAGTCTGAATTTGCCACTGTCCGGGTCCTGTATCTGATTCACCCCAACATCCACTACTATAGCCCCTTCTCTCACCATATCCGCAGTGATAGCCCTTGCTCTGCCCATAGCAGCGACAATGATATCTGCCTGCCTTGTAATAGAGGGAAGATTTTTCGTCCTGGTATGGCATACTGTAATAGTAGCATTAGCACCTTCCTTCTTTTGAATAAGAATGCCCATTAGCGGTTTCCCTACTATATTGCTTCGACCACAAATTACAATGTGTTTCCCATCAGGGCTATGCCCACTTCGAATCAATAACTCCTGTACACCCCTGGGAGTTGAAGGTAAAAAGGTATCTTCCCCCAGCAGCAATTTCCCAGTACTTATTGGATTTGTACCATCGACATCTTTTTCCGGGGATACAATGCTTTCTGC
>CAYVML010000013.1:0-7388 GCA_964452475.1 uncultured Dehalococcoidales bacterium | reverse complement strand
GTGTTTTGGTAAAGGCAACTGTAGGATAATTCCATGAAATTTAGGGTCACGGTTGAGTCTTTCAATCTCTGTCTCAAGATCTTCCTGGCTAGCATCTTCCGGAAGTCTTACTGTTTCAGTAAATATACCTACTGCCTCACATCCCTTAGCGATGCTACGCAGATAGGACAGCGAACCAGGATCCTCACCCATTAAAATCGCTACTAAACCGGGCGTTATTCCTTTCTCCTTTAATTTTAAAACCCTTTCTTTTAACTCCTCCCTGATTTCAGTGGCGATTTTTCGCCCATCGATTATTTCTCCAGCCATTTATTTGCCTCCGTTTATTTAATATTCTAGTCGTTTGAACTTAACCTGTTATTAGTATACTTCTTTGAAGTCATTCAATTCTATGCTACAAAAGAAAACATTTTCAATTATAAATTGAGACACCCTATTTGATTTTTCTATCAACCATGTTTTACAATGTAACTCCTATGCTTGTAGAAGAAAGGATAATTTGATATTGCATTTATAAATTATCCGTTCTTCTTTTTTTAGTTTTCCTATAAAAATAAGAAAGGTAAGCTAATACATAAATAGGTAATTATGATGGCTTTTATAGTAACTTCTATTACCGCTTTTATATTCTACCTTTTTCTTACAACTTCTTCTGGCAATCTTTTCCTGTGGGGGAAAGAAGAAATAATCGTTGGTATCATTTTTGCTATTATCGTTGGCGCTATTACCAAGAATATTTTTATCAAGAAAAGTTTTCGTATGCTAAGCCCCAGAAGAGTATTTTTATTTTTTGTTTATTTTATCGGGGTCTGGTTTCCTGCGCTGGCTATAGCTAATCTTGATGTTGCCTATCGTGTAATAACGGGAAGGATTAATCCCGGTATCGTGAAGATATCACCCAAATTGCCCAATGACCTTAGCTTAATGATACTGGCAAACTCAATTACGCTTACACCTGGCACTTTAAGTGTAGAAGTAGATGAAAAAACAAATGATCTATATGTCCACTGGATAAACGTAGATAAAACAGCCCTCAAGAAAATGCCCAGGGATCCCAAATATGTCTGTGGCAAATTCCCTGAGTGGGCCAGGAGGATAGCGGGATAATGTGGATTGTACCAGCCATTGTTTTAGCAGTCTGCGTAATTATAGCACTGGTCAGACTTATACTTGGTCCAACAATTCCTGATAGAATAGTTGGCCTTGATACTATAAACACTATAGTAATAGTGATTATGATCATATTAGGTGCAGCGTTTAGAGAGGTTATCCTAATCGATGTAGCCATCGTATATGCACTGCTTTCTTTTGTAACCACATTGTTTATTGCAAAATACATAGAAAAGGGGAAATTCTAGTGGATGTTGCCACCTACATACTGATAGGTATTGGTTGTTTCTTTAATCTGCTGGGAACTGTTGGGCTTCATCGCTTCCCTGATTTCTATACCAGGCTTCATGCGGCAACAAAATGTACCACTTTTGGAGCAATATTCTTGATAGCAGCAGTGATGGTTCAATCCATAGGTATGTGGGCTACAGAGGGTGCTTCTTCTCCAGAATCAGTGCTTACAATACATTCCTTCGTGGCGTTAATTGCTATTGTACTTACAAATGCTACTGGTGCTCATGCAATCGCCAGAGCTGGTCACAGGAGTGGTGTCAAACCAGTCATAGCAGTGGTTGATGACATTGAGGGAGCCAAAATAAATGATTGAGTCAGAATTTCTACACATAGTTGTACCAATACTGATTGTAATATGTGCACTATTAGTAGCACGGTTTAATGATTTGATAATTGCTACCATAGCTCTAGCGGCTTTAAGTCTGCTGTTATCACTGGAATTTTTCCTATTGCAGGCTCCTGATGTAGCAATCGCCGAAGCTGGAATAGGAGCAGCAATAACAACAGCAATATTTGTAATCGCTATAAGAGCAACGAAACGTATGTAGGAGAAGAGTTGAGAAAGACTGCTACTGCAATATCTCTGGTAATAGTTATAGCGCTGTTAATAGCGTCTGCGCTACTCATGCATCCTTTTGGACAGCCGCCAGCTGATATGGACGACTATATAATTGATAACGCACAGACTGAGACAGGTGCTAATAACGTAGTATGTTCTGTAGTCTTTGACTACAGGGGTTATGATACCCTCGGAGAAGCTACAATATTATTTACTGCAGTTACTGCTGTAGTTATGCTTTTCAGAAGAAGGAAGGAGGAAACAATCCGTTAAATGTCTAAAATTGTAAGAACGATAACTAATCTGTTTACTCCATTCATTCTTATGTTTGGCATCTATGTCATCATGCATGGACATATTACTCCAGGAGGAGGCTTTCAGGGCGGTGCGGTATTCGCATCAGGTATAGCTCTGCTTGTTGTCGCCTTCAACTCCGCAAAAGTACAGCAGAAATTAAAGGAGCACCATCTCTCTGTCATAGAAAGCAGTGGGGCATTGATGTTTATTGGTCTAGCATTCGCAGGACTGGCCATCACTTTCTTCTATAATTTTCTCGTTGGCTCGCCCATCTTTGGTCAAATCCCTCCCGATGGCTCGAATCCCGGGTCTATATGGACTGCAGGGGTCATCCCCCTGATGAATATAGCGGTAGGTTTAAAGGTTATCGCTGGCTTGTCAGCTATCGTCCTGGTGATGGCACTGGCCTCCAGCAATATAAGGATAGACGAATGACAGAAGGCATATTTAACATCCCATTTATAGCTATAGCAGCACTGATAGGGATATCATTATATATCATATTAACCCAAAGGAACCTGATAAAGATAGTGATGGGCATAGCAGTCCTGGAATCTGGGGTGAATTTCTTCCTTGTTTCTCTGGGATATCGAAGTGGCGGTGCGACGCCTATCTATACAAATATACCACAGAAATTAATGGTTTTGCCTGTACCTCAGGCTTTAACACTGACCAGTATTGTCATCGGAGTATCTGTAACTGCTCTTATGCTTTCGATGATAGTTTTAATTTATCGACACACCGGAAATATAGACGCTGAAAAGTCCAGGAAATTGAAAGGATAATGATTTGCAAAGTCTCGTAATTCATTCTCCCATACTTGCTATAGCAGTTCCATTGCTGGCTGCATTCCTGATTCCTTTAATAAGCAAGTTCAACAACAAGGTCAGAGATATAATAGTAATAGCCGCATTGGCCTTTACTGAATTTCTCGTCTTGATACTTGCACGTGATATTTATGCTACCGGATTGCATATTTACACGCTGGGAGCATCAGCCTCTACTCTCGCTATTCCAGAAAATTACATGGTTCCTGTCCGTATAGTTCTTGAAGTAGATGCTATATCTGTATTCATGGGGATTATATCTATTACTGTCTCTTTAGCAGCTGCTATTTATTCCATGTCTTTTATGAAAAAGGAGACAGGTGGAGCTAAATTCTATACCTTACTAATGCTGTTAACGGTTGGTATGGTAGGTATGGAATTCACTGGAGACCTGTTCAACTTGTTTGTCTTTTTGGAAATCCTCTCAATCTCTGGAGCTGCCCTGGCATCATTCAGAACTCACCTTGCCGATGCTACAGAAGGTGGCTTTAAATATATCATCATATCTGCAATCGGAGCGTTGTTTATTCTATTTGCTGTCGGAATATTTTATGGTCAGTATAACCTGCTTAACATCGCAGCGCTGGCAGAAGTACTGCAATATACGGCATTAGACAAGATAGCGCTGGTGATATTGATAATGGCCTTTGGCATGAAACTTGCCAGTGTGCCAATGCATATGTGGGCACCTGATACTTATAGCGTTGCTCCTGCTGGTACCACCCCCATGATTTATGTGGCCAGCCAGGCATGTCTGTATGCCCTGTTCAGAGTATGCTTCTCACTATATGGCGTTACCATGGACACCAGCACTATAGGTTGGATAATTATTATACTGGGTTTGTTGAGTATGTTTGTCGGGGTAACTGTAGCAGTCCAGCAGACCGATATTAAACGTTTGATGGCTTACCACGCCATCTCTCAGAGTGGTTATATGCTGTTGGGCATTGGTGTTGGGCTGGCAGTGCTTGCTGACCCGGTAGCGCTTGCCTCTTATGGCAAAGCTGCTATGAGTGGAGGAATATACCATATAATTAACAATGCCCTGTATAAAGGTTTGCTATTTTTAACAGCAGAAGCGTTATTCTTCTCCCTCGGCACCCGAGACCTTAACAAAATGGGTGGTATGGCTCGCAATATGAAATACACTACTATATTTTATATTATTGGAGCACTGGCCATATCTGGTATTCCACCTTTTAACGGTTTCACTTCAAAGTTGATGATTTACGAGGCGGTATACCAGTTCAGTCCACTGCTTGCTGTTATCGCAATGCTGGTATCTATTTTAACCCTGGCTTCATTTACCAAGGCTTTTCAATCAGCTTTCACCGGACCGGCATTACCACAATATAAACATGTCACAGAAGTACCCAGACCGATGCTAATTGGTATGGGTATACTGGCGGTGTTAATTATCTTCTTTAGCCTATTCCCAGGTATTATTGTTAACACTATAGTCAACCCTGCCACTGATGCGTTGATAAACCAGGCAGGATATATCTCCGCGGTTATGGGAGGACTATAATGAGCGCACTTTATTACTGGAGTCCATTAATTCTAATACTCTCCTTCCTCGTATTAGCTATTGTTGCTCTTATTTTTAGAAACAGAGGAGAGAAAAGATATAAGAAGGATAGTGGCCAGACCAAGGTTTTCCTCGCTGGAGAAGAGGAACCAGAGGCTGAGCAACGTCACATAAAGGCACATAACATGTACTGGGGCTTTTTCCAGGCATTAAAACGCTATTATGATCCAACTATCAGAGCACATACAGGTATTATTAACGATTATATTCTGTGGTTTATAGCACTCATAGCTATATCAGGAATAATTGTATTCCTCACTGACGTAATTTGATTGGCGCGATGAACAGATTAGAATTAAGGATAAAACATGGGACTTAACTCATTCAAAAGAGCTCTATGGGTATACCATCTTAACACGGGATCGTGTAACGGTTGCGATATTGAAATTCTTGCAGCGCTCACGCCACGATACGACGTAGAACGCTTTGGTATTGTGCTCGTCGGCTCGCCACGTCATGCTGATGTCTTGCTTATAACAGGCCCGGTAACAAGGCAAATGGTTCCAAGACTTGAGCGCATTTATGACCAAACACCAGACCCTAAAGTGGTAATGGCGATTGGTAATTGTGGTATTGAGGGTGATGTGTTTCATGAATCATACAACCTCGCTGGTCCCATTGATCAGATTGTACCCGTGGATGTATATGTTCCAGGTTGTCCGCCCAGGCCAGAGGCAATCATCGAGGGAGTTGTCAAAGCCTGGCTAAAACTGGAAAAGCCCGTTGAAGAAAGTGTAGCATAATGAAAGTACTCACTCCTGAAGAAATAGTCGAGAGTTTTAAGACCGCAATAGGTAACAACCTGTTAGATTCAGATATATATCGGACAGAGGTTGCGTTAAAAAAGAACCTGTTCACTTCAATTTCTCTATATCTTAAACCTGAAGGTTTCAGAGATGCAGTGAAACACACCTGCACTCTGCAGGAATATCCGCATTTAATTGTCATCTCGCCTGATGATAAAGGGGACTCCATCGAGTTAATTTATCATATTACTATTTACTATGGACAACACCTTAAAGAGATTTCGCTTTTACTGAGGTTATCTTTACCAAAAGATAATTTAAAAATACCGACGATAACTGACATTATACCAGGAGCAATTTTCCCGGAGCGAGAAGTCCAGGAAATGATGGGGGTTGAAGTCACCGGGATCCCGGATAAGAGGAGATTGTTCCTGCCTGATGAGTTTCCTGAGGGTGTATATCCCTGGAGACGGGATGAAACAGGACCGGAAGAGATGCTCAGGGTACTACCAGGAAGAAAAGGAATACAACATGCTTAAGGAGTTAGCAAAAACAAGTTTTACTATACCTGTGGGACCGATACATCCAGCAGTCCATGAACCTATTCGTCTTGACGTCACTGTTGATGGTGAAGAAGTTATAGACGTAGATATTGCAGCAGGTCAGGTTCACCGTGGAATTGAGTGGATTGGCATGAATCGAAATAATCCGGTGCAGAGCGTGTATCTGGCGGAGCGTATCTGTGGCATCTGCTCTGCGTGTCATCCCTTTACTTTTACACTCGCATGTGAACGCGCTGCGTGTATCGATGTACCTAAACGAGCTGATTACATCAGGGTCATGGTCGCCGAAATTGAACGGATGCATTCCCACCTTCTGTGGGCAGGTGTTGCCGCCCATGAAATCGGTTTTGATTCGGTGTTTTACCTGGTATGGCGAGTCAGGGAAAAGATAATGGATCTCACTGAATACATAACTGGCAATCGTAATACAAAAGCTATGTATATGATTGGCGGAGTAAGACGAGATATTACCGAAAAGCAATTTCCAAAAATTAGAGAGGCACTAGACTATTATAAATCCATCTTCAATCAGTTAAAAACTATTTTCCTCGATGATATCACTATCAAACTGAGAACCAGAAATGTTGGCATCCTTAGCAAGGAAGTTGCATTAAAGTTCGCTGGCGCAGGACCCACTGTGAGGGCAAGCGGGGTACCCAAGGACGTACGGCAGGATCAGGCCTATGGTGCATATGCTGACCTGGATATCAAGGCTATTACTCCTGATGTTCTCACAGGTAAAGTGGTGGGAGATGTTTATGACCGTATCATCGTCCGCCTTCTTGAGGTAAAACAATCAATCGAGATTCTTGAGCGTTGCATGGACGAGATGCCGGCCGGAGAAATAATTGCAGAACCTAAGATGGTCAAATTACTGAATGCACTGAAAAAAGTTGAAGGAAATGGTGTCGGCAGAACTGAAGCTCCCAGGGGTGAGTGTTTCCATTATGTACATATGAAAGAAGGACAGGAGACACTAGCTGCCTGGAAAGTACGGGCCCCAACTTATGCCAACTTAATGTTAATTCCATCTATGCTGACTGGGCAACAAATTGCCGATGTTCCGATTACTTTCGCTTCCGTCGATCCATGTTTATCCTGCACTAACAGGGCCATGGTGATAGAATCCGGCACCAATAAAAAACAATTCCTCGGTAAAGAGGATTTACACCGGCTTTCAATTGAAAAAACAAGGAGGTTAGAAGCGAGCCTTGCTAACTAATACTCTATTAAATGTCATAGTATTAATTGCTGGACCTGTCATTATAGCTTTCCTCGGTGGCATATTTGGACTTCTCTACCTTGGCATAGATCGCAAGCTTGTAGCTCATATGCAGGGACGAATTGGACCTCCAATAATCCAGCCATTTCGGGATGTCGACAAATTACTCATGAAGGAGAGTA
>CAYVML010000012.1:0-16809 GCA_964452475.1 uncultured Dehalococcoidales bacterium | reverse complement strand
GCAAATTAACCAACCGTTTGTTACCGATGTCAGGGTTAATTCTCTTGCTCAACAGTGGGTCAGTGGTGCAGATACCCCAGGCGCATTTACCGGTATGGCATTGCTGGCATACCCGGCAACCCATAGCTATAAGAGCGGCTGTGCCAATGTAAACAGCGTCGGCTCCAAGGGCAATCGCCTTAGCCACATCACCACTGTTCCTTATTCCGCCTGATATAACCAGTGATGCATGATAACGAATCCCTTCCTTTCTCAGGCGGCTGTCCACCGAGGCCAGTGCCAGCTCTATCGGTATTCCAACGTTATCACGGATAATCTTCGGTGCCGCTCCTGTGGCACCCCTTAATCCATCTAGAACAATTATGTCAGCCCCCGCCTTTACCATGCCAACAGCTATGGCCGCCGAGTTATTAACTGCTGCTATCTTAACGGATATCGGCTTAATGTAATTAACCGCTTCTTTCAAAGCATATACCAGCTGCGCCAGGTCCTCAATGGAGTAGATATCGTGCTGTGGTGCTGGTGAAAGGGCATCTGTTCCCGTGGGAATCATCCGAGTCGAAGATACCTCGGCGCTGACTTTCTCACCTGGAAGATGCCCCCCGATACCAGGCTTGGCTCCCTGTCCAATCTTAATCTCAATCACCCTTGCAGCATCCAGATATTCTGGGTGTACTCCAAAACGTCCTGAGGCAACCTGAACAGTAGTGTTGTTCCTGTACTTATACAGTGACGGATGGAGACCTCCCTCTCCAGTATCCCAGAGTGTTCCTGCCTCGGTAGCTGCTCTTGCCAGAGATTCCTGTACCTGTAGGCTTACGGCACCATATGACATGCCAGCAAACATTATTGGCACATCCAGCTTGACCTGCGGAGCCAGTAATGTTGTCAGGTTCCATTCTCTATCCAACTCTATCCTGTCAGGTTTGCTTCCCAGGTAAGTAGTCAGTTCCATCGGTTCACGAAGCGGGTCTATGGATGGATTTGTCACCTGGCTGGCATTCAGCACAAGGTGGTCCCAGTAAATAGTCTGCCCCTTGTCATTGCCCATACCGGTAAGCAGTACTCCACCGGTCTCTGCTTGTTTTATGATATCTTCGATAACTTCAGGACGCCAGTTATAGTTGTCCCGATACTGGTGCTGGTTCTTCTTAATTGTTATTGCCTGCGTCGGGCAAAAGGTCATGCAGCGATGGCAGCCTACGCAATTACCAGGGATGCTATATACCTGGTCGTCCTCTTCATCGTAATAATTTGCATCGAAGCTGCACTGGTTGATACAAACCTTGCACTTGATACATCGGTCAATATCTCGCTCTACTAGAAATTTGGGTGGTAAATATGTCTTCATTTATCTCTTTCCTTATTCAGGTACCGATGCTTCATTACCGATACCGGCCAGTGGTGAACGTATTGGCTTACCCAGCCTGCCGACAACCAGTTGGCCTCCCATGGGAATCCATGACTGTTCCAGGTCTCGGCAGATCAATCGAATGGATGCTTCCTCCGATGACAGGTACAATACACTAGCTTTTACCCCAGCGGTTAGCGGGCGCAATCTGATACGGTCGGTCAGCCCGATCATCTCGCCCTGGTGCGCGATGATTATAGTGAATGGCCCATTTAATAGCAGGCTGCCGTATATTTGCCTTAAGCTGCGGTGTAAATCCTGGTTTTTTACTGACATACGATTGATATCTTCCCATAACGGTGATGACAATATGCTAGCCACTATCTCGAAGGGAAGCCCATGTTTGCGAACCAGCAAGTCAACCGCGTATGCCACCACCTCTGTGTCTGTATGCATGGTGCACTGGTAGCCATATTGCTCCAGGTAGCGCTTGTTTATCCCGTAGGATGAGATTTCTCCGTTGTGAACTACGGTCCAATCCAGGATGGAAAAGGGGTGAGCTCCACCCCACCATCCAACACTATTGGTAGGGAACCTTCCGTGTGCAGTCCATAAGTATCCCTCATACCGCTCCAGACAGAAATAGTCAGCAATTTCCTCGGGGTAGCCCACACCCTTGAACACCGCCATATTCTTTCCGCTAGAGAACACAAAACTATCACGAAGTGTGCTGTTTATGGCCATCACTCGATCGACGACGTAGTCATCATCTTCCCTGTTCCCTGTGTCATGGTTGCCAATCTTTAAAAAATAGCGATAAACCATCGGCGGACTGGTTATAGCTGTGATTGAACGTGTCGGTACCTCTTCCTGGAAAAGCAGGTCGAAACTGTCCTTCAAAAAGGTCTCTGTTTCCTGCCGTCCATGTCGGCTGAGATACATTATATGAAAGGCATAGTAATCGGCGAATTCAGGATAAAGACCATAAACAGCAAACCCGCCTCCAAGACCGTTACCACGGTCGTGCATGTTAGCGATAGCCTTGGTTATTCCCTCGCTAGAAAACCTTTTACCCGATACATCCATTACTCCGAATATCGAGCAGGCATCGATTATCTTGCCATCATGATAACTGTTATTTATTTCTGCCAGATTCTTCATCAGTTTCCTTCCAGAATATCTTCTTTATTCACCTGCCAGTATTTCCTCCTCGGGTTCTTCGGCCGAGATTATCGAGTATTTTTCCGCCGAGGAAGGCAATGATAACTGTGGTAGCCACAGTTCTTCAGGAAGTGAAGTGAGATTAAAGTCATCTGCTACCAGTGCATGCTTGAGGTCTTCGACATTTACCTTATTTCTCATTAAGTTAATATAGATACCAGCCTTATCAGTATTACCGGTAAGAACCATTCCCACAATAACCCCGTCCTTTATTACCACTTTTCGATAGTTACAACCTTTACTTTCTTTCAGCACCTCATAGCTGTTATTTGGTGGATTTACTATCCCGGCAGAGGCAATACGCAGGCCGAAATAATTAAGGGAATTCATAGAGGCTCCACCCGGATACTCAGTATGAATACCAGCCATATTCAGGCCAGCAACCCTACCCCCCATGTACGCATTAGGCCAGATGGGGCTTAGCCGATAATCTCCATTAATAAAATCATAAGACTCGGCAGCGTCCCCACAGGCATAAATGTCAGGGAGTGAGGTTGCCATTTGTCGATTAACTACAATACCTCGATTTGTGCTGATGCCACTATTACGCGCCAGCTCAATGCGAGGCCTGACCCCGATAGCTACTACCACTGCATTGCATAGGATTATCCTCCCATCATCCAGGGTTACACTGCTAACAGTGTCCCTGTTTAGTGAGGTACTACTGATTTCAGCCACGGTGTGACTGGTTAAAATTTCAACCCCTGCCTGTTGCAGTTTTTTCTCGGCCATAGCTGATACCTCTTCGTCAATTATAAGGTTCAGCAAACTGTCCTTCATCTCCACCACGGTCACCATGGCGTTCCGTTTCACCAGTGCTTCAGTCACGCTAACTCCAATAAGACCCCCACCGATAACCACTACGTGATCTGCGCCATTAAGAAACCGATCTATCGCCCTGGCATCATCAAGGGTAATGAAATTGAATACTCCTCTCTTATTGATTCCAGGAGTAGGTGGAACAATTGGTATCCCGCCGGTAGCCAGCAGCAGTTTCTCCCAGACTATCTGTCTACCATCAGCTAATCCTGCAGTATGCTCCTCGATATCCAATGTTTCAACTTTATTACCTGGCATTACCTGGAGATTATTGACTTCATAGAAATCCGCTGGACGAAAGCTAATTTTCTCCATAGGGCGTTTTTCAGCCAGATATTCAGAGATAAGAGGCCTTGAATACGCAGGATAGGGCTCCTCTGAGATCATGGCGATTGATCCGGTGTTATCAATCTCTCGTATGGCTTCAGTTGCTCCGATGCCTCCCGCTGAGTTACCTACGATTAAATATTCTACTTTTAGCTTATCCTTTACCACTGTGCACCTTCTTTAAGTACCTTTCCCTTTTTCAAGAGAAACCAAATCACGACCCTTCGAGTATTACTTTGCCGATATAACGGCAGCCTTTGAATTTAACAGCTCTTCTTCAATCTCTACTAGTATCAAAGCCTCGTTAGGGCAATTGGCAACGCAGACTGGAATCTCTTCATCCTGGCAAAAATCGCATTTAATGGCCTTTCCTCGCTCATAGTCCTGTTTTATTGCCCCGAACGGACATGCAAGAGTGCAGGTACCACAGCCGATGCATTTCTCTTCGTCAATATTCACTATACCCGTGTTGGTATCCCTGCTTAGTGCCCCGGTCAGGCAGGCATAAACACATGGGGTATCAATGCATTGCTGGCAACGTAGCGACAGTGAAACCGGGCCGTTTCTCTCCACCTTGACCCTTGGCAGTGGCTGAGGAGTTTCCCTGTTGAATGCTTTTACCAAGTCTTTTGACTGGGAATGCTGCAACTGGCAATAGACTTCGCAAAGCCCACAGCCCATACAGACATCTTCCTTAATATATACTTTTTTCAACTCCAACTTCTCCTATATATCGTCATAGTAATCTTCCGTTTTATTATTTGTTGGTTTCTTCAGAATTAATTATTTTCTAGGAAACATATTGCACGGCGGGTTCGGGGGTCACCAATGACCTTTGCTGTAGCACCGCTCGCTGCTGCTTTTACATCAATCACTTGAATCACATCCCCAAAGTTGTTAAATTCTGGCAATATATCCGCCAGTATATTTGGAGAGTCAGTAAAGAAGTTGGTGTTAAAATCTGAGCTTGTATCGTCAGGGTAGACAGGCAGATAAAGTATCTCTGCCTCTACTAAATCCTGGAAGAAATGGGTTCCATAGGAAACCTCCGGTACATGGCCTGCTTGTTCATGGGCAACCTCGACCAGCACCGTTATTTCATCAATATCTGAATAGCTAACATTTACGCCGAGCTCGATGTTACTACTTCCCCAGCGACCAGGTCCCATTGCCATTACCTTGCCTTCCTTGTGGCGTAGATGGTCGTTTAACTTTCCTATCACCCTCCCAAGAGTCCTCTTTTCTGAAAAGGTTGCTACTTCGGAATATGTTAGGGGGTTAACATAAATGATATATTGAATATTGTCGACCACGCCAGCGCTGATTGCCTGGTTGGAACGGAATAGTACCCGTTCTTTGGGGAGGTTTTTAGGAATCCTGATTCCAGTGACGGCAGACCTGTGCACACGTAATGAGCGGCATTGTAGTAAGTTGACCCTGATTTCCCTCTTATCGTTAACATATGCTGTGAATTCAATATCTATTGGCTGTTCCCAGGCTCTCTCCAGCTTAGTTAATATTTCTCCAATTATCTTAACCATTTTAGTTTGATTTATCAGGTTGTTAAACGTCAGGACTAAATTTTTCCCTGAACTGGTGATCGGAGTATAGCCCAAGTCACGTAAGTAGCCATCCGCTATTTCAGAGGTCAGTAGATGAAGCGCCGGATAATTGTTACCTTCAATTATGTCGACAAAAGGCTTAACTTCAAAAGTATTTGTTTTCAGGTTAAGTGCGTCTACTAAGCGCTGTGAATATTTAGCTATCCCCATACCGGTCTCGGGTCTGAGTTGTGGATGGCTTACGGCAATCATCCTGGGGTAGTCCCCGCTGACGCGGTTCACGGCACGTGTACCCAATCCAAAGACCAGACGTATCATTCCCTTCGCAGGATCAATGCGGCCTGTCCATGCGTAGAGGTTATGTGAGAAAGCTACTCCTGATAGAATGGGAAAGAAGTAATATTTATAGGGCATACCGGAGACGCGTTGAACCAGGATGGCCATCTGCTCTTCCCCTTCGCCAAAACCACGTTTGTGACGATATGACAGTGCATCAGGGTTCATGGCACTAGCATAGACCAGCTTGACAGCTCTTAAGAATGCCTTCAACCGATCTTCAGGACTACCCTGGTTTGTACAGAACTCACTTCGGTACTTTCCAGCAAAGGCATCCGTAAAGCCGTCCTCAAGAAGGCTTGAGGAGCGGACAATAATAGGCGCCTGTCCATAGTAGTCGATTATTTTTCGAAACTGCTCCATAATTTCCTCAGAGAATTTTCCTGCCAGGAAACGCGATTCTACTGCAGCAAAATCATCCCATGAGAGCCTGCCTTTTTTCGATAGCTCCAGCCTGATTTGGAAAAGGTTATTACTAACCAAAAAAGTGAAGAAAACGTCTGAGCCAATATAGAAAGAATCATGCTCTTCTAGCCCCCGAGTGAAGTCAGTCTCACCTTTATCTGTAACTAGAACACGCCGGGCAATTAACATTCCAGCTGCTTTACCGCCAATACGCCCGGACCCGATAAGGCGACCTCTCACTTGAAGTAGATCATCCAGGGTCAAATATAGATCGGCAAGCCGATTTAATTTAGGATGATTACCGAAGATCATTTGGCAGAGTTTTCCTTTAAGTGCCTTTGCCTCTTCAGTTTCCTCGGTAAAATCTGTTTCATTTTCCTGGTATTGCATAATGTTGCGATAAATAACATCCCAGGGTGCTATTGACTGCGATTTAATCTCTATTGGTAGCAATCTAGCTGAAGTCAGTAACGTTGCTGCGTCACCACTATGAGAAACAGGTTCCAGTCCTTCATTGCTTAGCAGGTGTGGTAAAAACATCTGTGTAGAATAGCGGTTCCAGACCTTAAGCGGATGAATATAAGTATTTCCAGCGACATGATACACATCTACGAGTATCTGAGTAGTATTACGAATACGGGCGATTGTGCTATGCCCATGCTGACCACGCCGTAGGGCAAAATAGGCTAAATCACCAAGCTCAAAAAGGTAAGGGCATGTCACCTGAAAGAAGTTGGCTAGAAGTTCATCAGTAGCCCACTCGTTAACTAGAGAGGAGATATTGTCAAAAACGAAGCAACTCTTTCGTCCACATTCTTCGATTATTCGATGTATCTCACTACTGAAATAGTCAAACCCAAGAGTGGGGTCTATCCTCTTAATCGTTAGCCCTGAGCAAGGCTCGAGGATTGCTGGCTGAGGTGCAAATCGCAGGTAGATACAATTAAGTCCGGCCTTAATTGATTGTGTGGCAAATGCTCGAGCAAAATATGGATAGTCCTCAAGTTGGTCAACCTGCCACACTAAATTGTCACCCAGGCGCAGTCCCTGCAGTAGCTTATCAAGTGGCAGCAACCCACTGCTATACATCTCAGGAGCCACTTTTTTCATTTCAACAAGATTCTCCCGTCAAGTAATATAGCATACAGCAACCGTCTTCTGCATACCTTATAATACTATGATATTTTTGTCAAACTTTCAGCTTATTGTGATTAATAGTACAGGTTGTGTTGTTTTGCAAGCAATGCCTGACGGACGACGGCAGTATAATAGATGGAGCCATAATACGGACTTCTAAGTGTATATATTGCCGTATTATGTGCGAAAATAGGCCTTAGTCAAACAGCTTTTTATAGCAACCAGTTAGTGAAATAAATAACGCTACCTGAAACAATTAATAATACTAGATAACTAATAACAGAACTTGCCCCAGAGAGTTATCCCACATAGGTATTATGGGATTTCTGCTACTGTTCGCAGTCCAGTTTGCCCTCGTAGGCATCCTCAAATAGTCTGATCATGCCTTCCTCAGTGACCTTACGTGGGTTACGTGCTACATGTGCAGGGCTCTGGAAGACGTTTTGCGCGATTGCTGGAATCATATCCTTGGACACGCCAGTAGCTCTAATTGATGCTGGTATATCAAGGTCCTTGAGCATCTTTTTAAAGGCTATCGCAGCTTGTAATGAAGCATCCCGCAGTGACATTTCTTCGATAGGTTCACCCAGTATCTCGGCGATATTGGCATATCTTAACGGGTTTGCAATAGCATTGTATTCCATTGTGTATGGGGTTATTACCGCAACTGCATAGCCATGTGACAGGTGAATATCTGTTGCCGGATACGAATATGCGTAGGCACAGGCATGTCCTAGCACGGTTCCCGCAGCACCAAAGGCCAAGCCTCCCATCAGGGCTGCCAGCGACATATTTGATCGGGCTTTCATATTGTCGCCCCAGGCATAGGCTTCCTTAAGGTTTTCTGCCACAAGTTGCATGGTCTGTAACGCAAAGACGTCTGTAATGGGAGTAGCATTGAGGGATACATAAGCCTCCATGCCATTACAAAAGGTGTCTACACCTGCATTAGCGGTTACTGTGGCAGGGACTGTCCTTGTGAATTCCGGATCGACCAGCGCGAGGGCGGGATACATCAAAGAATTGAATAGTACAGCTTTACCCTGTGGGGTTGAGAAGGCGACAGCATTAGAGACCTCGCTGCCTGTTCCTGCTGTGGTAGGCATCAGCACCAGCGGTGCCAGTGGGATTTCAAATGAATCCTTCAGCCAGTCTGAGAGTGTGCCGGGGTTAGTGATTGAGATCGAAGCTACCTTGGCATTGTCCATGACGCTACCGCCACCAAGTCCGATAACGCTATCGTATTTTCCTGCTCTGACAAATTCTATCGCCTCTTCCCCGCCGGCTACAGATGGCTCCGTCTCTGCTTTATCCCATACGGTATAGTTAAAGCCGCTACTTAGTAACGGTGCTACTACCTTATCTAATATTCCTGATTGCCTGATTCCTTTGTCTGTGATAATGGCTATCTTCTTAGCCCCGAGCTTTAGTAACTCCTCGCTGAGCTGTTGTACTGCACCCATTCCGAAGATGATTTTTCTGGCTGTAGAAAAAGAAAAAATTTCCATGTTATTATATTAGTAATACTCCTTTATTATTCGTAATCAAGCTTTCCACGGTAGGCTTTCTCGAAGAGTTTTATCATATCCTCTTCAGTAATCTTGCGCGGATTACGTTGCACGTGAGTAGTGCTCTTAAAGACATTCTTCGCTATACCGGGAATCATGTCTTTTGTCACTCCAATATCTTTTATCGATGCAGGGAAGTTCAGGTCCACCAGTAGTTTTTTAAAAGCCCTGGCAGAGCTCAGGGCAGCATCTCGCAGTGATAACCCGTCGATAGGTTCTCCCAACATGGCTGCCAGGGTAGCATGCTTCTCTAAGTTGGCAATGGCATTATATTCCAGCACATAAGGCATGGTGATGGCTATCGAATAGCCGTGGGGGAAATGGAATGGAGTTGATGGGAAGACAGAGGCATAACCACAAGCATGGCCGATTACTGTTCCGGCATTTCCGAAAGCCATCCCAGCCAGTAGGGCAGCCAGCGACATGTTTGTCCTCGCTTCCATGTTATCTCCACAGGCGTATGCTGCTCTGAGGTTGTCAGGGACGAGTTTAATGGCTTGCAGTGCCAGGGAATCTGTTATAGGCGTTGCTTTCAGGGATACATAGGCCTCCATGGCATGGCATAATGCATCCACACCAGTATTAGCTGTGATATTGGCGGGTACTGTTCTGGTGAAGTCAGGGTCAACCAGGGCAATGTCAGGATACATGAGAGGACTATACAATGCATATTTAAAATCACTGGTTGAGAAGACTCCTGCGTTGGAGACCTCACTGCCTGTTCCTGCTGTAGTTGGCATTAATACCAGCGGGCCCATAGGATTAGTAAATACCTGCTTGACCCAACTTGATAAATTACCCGGATTGTTAAGTGCTACAGCCGCTACTTTGGCAGTATCTATAACGCTGCCACCGCCTAACCCTACGATGGCGCTGTAGTTTCCTTCCCTGGTGAACTGTATGGCTGCCTCACCACTCTCTATAGATGGTTCTGCCTCTGCTTTATCCCATACTCCACATTCTATGCCAGCCTTATGCAATACCTCGACTACTGTGTCGAGTGGCCCTGCCTTGCTGATTGCTGCATCGGTTATCACGGCTATCTTGCCGGTGCCCAGTTTTTTCATTTCATCACCAAGCTGCTGCGAAGCCCCTCTGCCAAAAATTATCTTCTTTGCAGTAGCAAATGGAAATGCCTTCATTCTTTCACCTCCAGGTGTGCTTTCTCTGGTTGTTTTTCGATTTATGGAGCATCGAGAAGCTCCTTTAATTTAAGTAGACGTTCTTTTCTTTTACTGGCTATCCTTTCAAAGATTCTGGGGACATCGGCGAGCAATGATTTTGCTGGCATGGCTGCATCGAGGTAAAAAGCCATGATTCTGTCTTCTATTCCTATGGCTCTGTGTAGGCTGTCTGCGTAGCTTTCGTCCTGGGATAGTTTGGTGTCTATCAGGTAGTCTTCTGTGTCCAAATCGGCGAAGGCAAAACACCCTTCCAGCGCATCGGAAATGACCCCGTAATAAGCCCGTTGCACCGCTGTTTTATTCTTCCTGTTTTGTGTACTGAAAGGAGTCAACGTCTCACTACTATTAGCCCATCTCTGGGCAAGCTGCTCATAGAAATTACCTGAGTCTTCTTCCAGCTTTACCGCAAAGCTTATAACCGCAGATGCGGTGGGTGATTTCATCTAAAACCACCTCTCAATAACGACCTTGCTCTCGGTGAAAAATCTAATAGCATCCCGGCCCTGGCCATGCAATGTACCGAAGAACGAGTCCTTCATCCCGCTGAAGGGGAAGAATGCCATTGGAGCGACTATTCCAATGTTGATGCCAATGTTGCCACACTGCACCCTGTATTTCATCTCCCTTGCCACCTTCCCGCTTGAAGTAAAAACAGCCGCCGCATTGCCATAGTGGTTGTTATTTATCATTTCTATAGCACCGTCCAGATCGTCGGCCCTGATGATATTGGCTACCGGACCAAATATTTCCTCTCTGGCGATGGTCATTTCAGGGTTAACCTCCTCGAATATGCTGGGATTAATGAAGCAGGTGTCAGGATAATCACCATTTATTTGTACTTTACGACCGTCAAGCACCAGTTTGGCTCCTTCACTGATTCCCTTCTCTATGAAGCCCAGCACCCGTTTTTTCCCGTCTGGTGACTGCATCGGCCCCATCTGTATCGTTTCGTCAAGTCCATAACCAACCCTTATTTTGGCTGCTGCTGAGAGGAATGCATCCACGAACTGTTTGTAGAAGGCCTTATCTTTGCCAACGACGACGGCATTGGCTCCAGATAGACAGCGTTGTCCGGCGTTACCGTAGAAGGAAGTCATCATAGAAGCTATAGTGGCATCCAGGTTACAATCTGGCATTATCACCATGAAGTTTTTAGCGCCGCACTGAGCGATTACTCGTTTCCCGGTCTCACCGCACTTCCTGTAGATTACATTTTTCCCTATTGCAGTTGTACCTACAAAGGACACCCCTTTGATATCTGGGTGTTCCAGTAATACTGATACGGCATCCGCTTCACCGTTTACCAGGTTAATTACCCCTGGGGGAAATCCCGCCTCATCATACAATTCCGCCAGTTTAATCTGGCTTATGGGATCTCTAGGTGAGGGCTTTACTATAAAGGTGTTTCCAGTAGCTACTGCAAAGGGCAGATACCAGAGTGGTACCATGAAAGGGAAATTGAAGGGGGCTATGCAGGTAAAGACCCCCAATGGTTGATATACCAGCCGCTCATCAATGCCAGTGGCAATATCCTCCAGATTGGCCCCCTGCATCAGGGAAGGTATTCCGGTGGCCACTTCTACCATCTCTATCCCCCGCCTCGTCTCTCCCCTTGATTCGTCAATAGTCTTT
Source organism: uncultured Dehalococcoidales bacterium (assembly GCA_964452475.1). GTDB lineage: Bacteria > Chloroflexota > Dehalococcoidia > GIF9 > AB-539-J10 > JAUUZT01. The sequence goes on along the minus strand of CAYVML010000012.1, from coordinate 5,267 downwards.
CCATGCTCCATGGTCTGGATTCTACTAAGCTCTTCGAAATTTTCCTCCAGCAACTCCTTTAGGCGGAAGAGACAACGCACCCTGGATAAAGGTGTTGTCCTTCTCCATTCAGGAAATGCACCTTTGGCTGCTGCTACGGCACTGTTGACTTCTTTTTCGGTAGATATCGGCAACTTTGCAATAACCTTGCCTTTGGCTGGATTTACGATATCTCTATAATGGTCCGTTTCAGATTCCACCCATTCACCGTTGATATAGTTTCTAAGTTGTAAAGACTCTTTGATTGGTTCTTCTAATATCGCCATATTGCTTCTCCTCTTGAGTTAATTTTTTCTGGAACTAGTTTGTTCTCTACATAAAGGATACCATTACCTATCGATAGTATCAATGTATTTGGGCTATACTATTACCCATTTTACAGACCTTATTTTATATACTGATTTGTCGCAATAGACTTCTTTATAATATGATATTAATCTCCTGAGTAGATATTTGATATAGGGCATTATATTTTTAACTCACCCGGCAAATTTTGGTTCTGGCAGCCCTTTCACATCTGTTTGTATATGAAAAAGGTCACCAGCAAAAGGTGCTTGCTTCTCCCTATCCTCTCTCCAGGCTGTGGTGATGAAGAGCTCGTCCATGTTATCTCCCCCGAAAATGCAGCTGGTAGTGAAGCGGGTGGGCATACGTATTTCCCTGTCTATTTTACCGGTGGGATCATAGCGGATTATCTTAAAGCTTCTAAATAGTACGCACCAGACATAACCTTCACTGTCTACGGTTAAGCCATCAGGGATGATTTCTCCTCTTGGCAGCTGTACGAAGCTTCTCCGATTGGATATGTTACCTGTCACAGAGTCGAAATCGTAGGCGTAGATGACGTTCTTTCCTGAGTCATTGAAATACATTGTCTTATCATCGGGACTCCAACCCAATCCATTTGACAGCACTATACCTGTCTCCATCGTGTGTACTATACCGTCCGGATCGAGTCGATAAAGTGAATTTACTGCTTCAGAGCTTCCCTGTATCATTGTACCGGCCCAGAAACGACCCTGCCGGTCTACCTTCCCATCGTTAAAGCGTGACCGTTTGTTGTTTGCTTCGGGGTCAGCCATGAAATCGAGCTTGCCAGTTATGCTGTCCCAGCGGGCGAAACCATCTCTTGTAGCTAAAACCAGCCCGCCAGAAACTCGAAACGACAGCGCCCCGATAGGTATCCCGGTATTGAATACCTCGTAGGTACCTTTTGCTGGCCTGAACCGGTAAATGGTTCCTGGCCAGATATCTACCCAGTATAGAGCCTTCTCTTCTACATTCCATTGAGGGCTCTCTCCCAGGTTATTTCCTGTGGTTAGCAGGTGTTCTACTTCGTACATTTTGCTCTCCTTTCAATTAATAACTAGAATTACGGCTGCCTACACAAAGACTATTCATGCCAGGTTCGGCTTACCTCTTTCTGCTCGTCTTGCAGGATTATCTGCATGATATTTATATCCAAAAGCTTACCGAATTTTCTACCCACTTCTTTCATGGTGCCAACCTGCCAGAAACCTGCGCTTTCATGCAGGTAGCTGCTGAGGTCGTTGCCCTCCACTATCCGGGCAATCACCACGTGCAGACTGGCCCTTCGTCCTTCGTCCAGGATGGCTGTCATAAGTCTTCTGCCGATTCCCTTCCCTCTTTGGTTCTTGTGTACATAGAGTGATATCTCAGTGGTATCGGCATAGGCAAGCCTGTCGGACCATCTGCTTAAAGATGCCCAGCCAATGACGTGGTTGTCATCTTCTGCAACCATTATAGGATATTTTGTACCATGTTTTAAAAACCAGCTTTTTCGTTCATCAAGAGTTTTGGTCTGAGTATCGAAAGTGGCTGTCGTGTTGATAACTGCATCGTTATAGATTTCAGTAATGGCAGCCAGGTCCGCTGTGGTCGCTCGTCGTATCGTCAGCATTACATCATATTCCTTCTGTTGCAGTTGTTTTGATTGTTGGCTGGGGGCTACTGCCCTTCCTGCAGTCCTTTGAGATAGTCTTAAACCTCCTTCGTGCTTACTACGTATCCAAAGCGCAGCTCCATGTCAAGCAGCGCTCTTCATATCGCCTTTCCTGATAAAACTCCTTAATTTGTGGGTATCTGTCTAGCCATCTGGTCATAGTTTTGGTCTCCTTTCCAGTGTGCTGTAGTATTACTGGCGTTTAATACTCACTGTAAAGAGACATGACAGTCCTGTCAAGCCTCTTTATTGCAATTATTTTTTTAAACTGCCTGGTTAATTTGCATATCCTATTGTATATAAGTTGTAGGATATATATAATACCGTAAAATTTTCTTTAAGGGTTGTTAGCGGAATTGCTTTTATACAATGTCTGCTTAGCAGCTGTACAAACCAAAATATAAATTAATGGAGGTGACAATGAAACTAGCTGCAAGGATGTCTCGGTTAGGAACAGAATCCGCCTTTGAGGTTTTAGCGCGTGCCAGGGCGCTTGAGGCAAAAGGTGTTGATGTAGTCCACTTGGAGATTGGTGAGCCAGACTTCGATACTCCCAGGAACATTTGTGATGCAGCCATTGAGGCTATAAACAAAGGCTATACACATTATACAACCTCTCAGGGATTGCCAGAACTACGCGCTGAGATAGCCAGGAGTCTGGGAGCGACTCGCGGTATCTCAATAGACCCTGCCCGCATTATAGTGACCACGGGAGCCAAACCAATCATGTTTTACAGTATCCTGGCCCTTCTCGGTGAAGGGGATGAGGCCATATTCCAGGATCCGCTATTTCCTATTTATGAATCAATGATAAACTTCTCCGGTGCTACTGCGGTGCCTGTTCCTCTTCGGGAGGAGCTTGGTTTTCGGATGGATGTGGATGAACTCCGCTCCAAGGTAACGCCACGCACCAAACTAATCATAATAAATTCACCTCAGAATCCAAGCGGTGGTGTTATGGAAGAGGAGGATATTCGTGCCATAGCAGAAATTGCCAGAGAACACGATATCATAGTTCTGTCCGATGAAATATATGACTATGTTATGTACGAAGGTAAAAATTATAGCATTGCCAGTCAGCCGGGCATGCTGGACAGGACCATTTTACTGAATGGCTTTTCCAAGACGTATGCCATGACGGGTTGGCGTATGGGTTATGGTTTTTTCCCTCCCGATTTGGTGTCACATATAGTTCGTTTGATTACTAATAGTATCTCCTGCGCTCCTCCTATTGTTCAACATGCCTGTATTGAGGCGCTCCGTGGGCCACAGGACAGCGTGCCCAAAATGGTAGCGGAGTTTAAAAAGAGAAGAGACCTGATAGTGGACGGGCTAAACAAAATCCCTGGAATCAGTTGTCACCGACCCAAAGGCGCCTTCTATGTTTTCCCCAATATTAAGAAGTTGGGCATGAGTTCTGCTGAATTAAGTGACTACCTGTTAAATAAAGCTGGCGTAGCTTCTCTCCAGGGAACGTCGTTTGGCAAGAACGGCGAGGGCTATCTCAGGTTATCTTATGCCACTTCACAAGAGAACATCAAGAAGGCCCTGGAGAAGATAGAGGCAGCGGTTGCTAAGTTGTAGCATTGATATTTTACTGCTTAGCGATAAGTTGATTTTTGGATATCAGTGATTCGGCCTGTGATAGTAGATGAGAAAAAAGGCTTGGTCGCGGATATATATCAACGTTTACGTGACGAATTTGGTGACCGAAACTGGTGGCCAGGAGACTCGGCTGAAGAGGTGGTGATTGGTGCCATTCTGACACAGAGCGTTTCATGGAAAAATGTTGCGGTTGCCATCTCCAGGCTCAGGGGAAATGGTTTGCTCTCACTGCAGGCTATTCACCAGGCGGATGTTTCTCAGCTTGCTCTTTTAATCAAATCTACTAGATTTTATAATGAAAAAGCCAGGAAGTTAAAGAACTTTACTTCCTGGCTTTTTACCAGCTATGGAGGAAGCCTGGACTCGATGTTCTCGCGCGAGCTATGGGAGCTAAGACAGGAGTTGCTTGCTGTAAAGGGGCTTGGAGAAGAAACGGTTGATTCCATCCTGCTGTATGCAGGGAACAAGAGTATATTTGTCGTTGATGCCTATACCATGAGGATATTCCTGCGACTCGGTCTGGCAGAGGAGAGCTGGCGCTATCGAGACTACCAGGAGTTCTTTATGAACTACGTGCAGCTGTCATTAGAAATATATAATGATTACCACGCTCAGATAGTACGGCTAGGGCATCTTTATTGTCGGAAGAGCAATCCGCTATGCCAGCAATGCCCTCTGCATGACCTGTGTGGGTTTGCTCGCCTGAGCTGATATCGGAGTGCCGATGATACTTATTACAGTTTGCCCATGTCTTCCAGTAGCTTGACTACCCTCAGAGATTCAGCAACTCCAGTGGTGCCGCTCATGGACACCTCCACCGCAAGTGTCTCAAGTATCTCCTCTGTGCTGGCGCCAGCCTTTAAAGCATGCATAACCTGGGATAGGATACAGTTAACACAGCCCGCCCGCAGTGCGATAGCCAGTGACATCAGGCGTTTAATCTTGAGGCTCAGCGCTCCATCTTTATACACCTCATTCCTTACACCATCCATGGCGGTGTTCACCCCGGGAAATATCTCCTGGAATTTGTTCAGGATTCGTAGTCGATCCTCATTGAGTTCTAATTGGCTTTCCATATTAACAACCTCCTTATATTTTATTATTAAGTAGCGATATTCTATCAGGCTTTTCAGATAAGGATAAAGCGTAGAGCGTTATTAGGTTGTTGATAAATAAGACTTTAGACGGTATTTCCGTAGTAATAATAGTGGCATTAATGTTTTGCTGGCATGAAAGAGGTATCGGTTGGATATTTTTATTGGTAGGAATAGATTGTTGACATGCAAGAAACGATTGTCCTAGACTTTCCTGTGCTGACGGCATTCCGAACTGCCTTTACCAGGTAGGAATAGACCGTTAGTCTTCAGTATAAATATAGTGTTAGTTTAAAAAGGAGGTAGACATGAAGGAACAGGGTATTGACCGCGTGGCGGTTGCAGGAGCCGGACTTATGGGTTTTGGCATTGGACTTGATTTTGCTCGTTTTGGGTATAAGGTCAATTTATTTAATACCAGCAAAGCTACCAGCGAACTTGCCATGAGGCGCTCTAGTGAGGCTCTTGATTTAATGGTGGAGACAGAGTTAATAACAGCGGATGAAGCATCAGCGGCTTATAAGCTACTGCGGCCTACCATTGACCTGGAAGATGCTGTGCAGGGA
>CAYVML010000011.1:0-17197 GCA_964452475.1 uncultured Dehalococcoidales bacterium | reverse complement strand
GACAAAATTCAGAAACCTTTAGTCCTGTTCTGCCCATTTTTCTATATTTCATCGTTTTTATCCTTTCTATGAAGACTACGAATATTTATAGAGCATATCATTCATTCACTATAGGCCCTTACGTTATCTTCCATAAAAAAACCTTGGTGTTCTGATTTGCTGCCATATATCATCACAGGCAACAAACTCTTCTTTTGATAAACGTATTTCTGTGGCTTCCAGGTTCTGCTCCAACTGTTCAAGAGAACTAGTTCCACAGATGGTTGCTGTTACCAGTTCATTATTAAACACCCAGGCAAGAGAGAATGGAGCTAAACTTCTCCCATGTTCCGTAGCAATCTTTCGTAGTTGTTCTACTGATTTGAAGTTAACCTCATTCCAGTAGCGGTTATAATAATTTTTACCAATCCCTTTGAGGGTAAATCGACCTCCTTCAGCCGGAGGACGCTTCGGATCGTGCTTCCCTGTCAGTATGCCCGCAGCCAGTGGATTATAGACACAGACACCAACTCTTTCGCTGGCACAGAGTGGAAGTAACTCGCTTTCTATGTCCCTGGTAATCAGATTGTAGGGAGACTGTATACATTCAAACCGTGCCTGGTTGTACTTATCACTTATCCATAACGTCTTACAAAGCTCCCAGGCAGTATAATTTGAACAAGCAACGTAGCGAACTTTGCCCTGTTGAACCAGGTCACTCATGGCACGGATCGTCTCTTCAAGTGGCGTATCATGGTCTGGCATATGGGCATAATATATGTCGATGTAATCTGTCCGTAATCTACGCAGGCTATCCTCTATTCCCTTTATAATATGTTTCCGCGATAACCCTGTATAATTTTGTCTATCACCTACTCTGGCTCCTACCTTGGTAGCGAGCACAATAGCATTACGCTTCTCTTTTAATGTTTTACCAACGATTTCTTCTGACCTACCCCCGGTATAAACATCTGCCGTATCAAAGAAGTTTACCCCTGCGTCCAGAGCTCTCTCTATTATCTTGGTAGCACCTTTTTCATCCACCTGGCTGCCAAAGTTCATCGTACCGAGGCAGAAAGTAGATACCTTAAGTCCTGTCCTCCCCATCTTTTTATAAAGCATAATCAACTCCTTTCATTTTGTGATACAAAAACATTACTATACTAAGGGTGATAATACGGATAAGAACCTTAACTGTCAAAAATGCCCTACAATATTCATGACAAACTTGAAAAAGCTATGTGCAGTCTGCATCTTAAACAAGTATAATTTATCTGTCCTTATAGGACAATCCTGAATGGAGGAAGATAAAACATGGACATACGTAAATATGAGGTCCAAGTAGATAAACTACGATGGCAATGCGATCCAGCGATCTTTGATTTCGACTGCACAAAGGACATTGAACCCCTACGAGAATTTATAGGCCAGGAAAGGGCAATACGTGCTCTTGAGTTCGGGTTATCAATAAACCACGATGGCTATAACATATACGTGGCTGGTCTTACTGGAACAGGAAAGACCTCGGCGGTCAAGACTCACATCACCAAAATTCTTAAAGAGGAAAAAAATATTGATAGTAGTCGTCGCCTCTATGACTGGTGTTACCTGTATAACTTCGATGATGCAGACCACCCTAGTAGTCTAAAACTACCAAAGGGAAGAGGAAAGGCCTTCCGCGAGCAGATCAACTCTTTGCTCCAACGACTCAAAGATGACCTCGCCAAGGCATTCTCCAGTGAGCAGTATATAGCTGAAAGAAAGAGGGTAATAGAGGGAATCCAGACTGAACAGCAAAAACTTTTCAGGGAATTGGAAGAGGAAGCACGTAAGCAAGGCTTTTTAATCCAAACAAGTCCGACAGGACCAATGCTTATCCCTGTTGTCAACGGAAAACCCATCTCCCAGGAAGATTATTTGGCCCTCAATGATAAGGAACGTGAAAAACTGGAAACTGCCGGTACTAAACTGCGGAAAAAACTGGAGGCCACCAGCGAGAAGGCCCAGGATGAAGGGAGACAAATAGCTGAGAAACTAAAGGATGAAGACAAAACAATAGCCACCTACACAGTATCGCGATTGTTTGCCAAACTAATGGATGAATATAAGGAATCAGAGCCAATCTCCAGCTACCTGACCAGTTTACAGTCCTACACGCTTGACAACACTGAGGTATTCAAGACGGTAGAGAAAAAAACAACAGACATCATGGAAATAGTATCCATGGGGAAAAGGCCTGGACAGAATCCCTTCCTGCCTTTCGAAGTAAACGTTCTCATAGATAACAGTAATACAAGAGGACGACCTGTTATTATTGAACTGAATCCAAATTATGTAAACTTATTTGGAAGGATAGAGCGGCAATTTCTGATGGGTGCATATTTTAGTGACCATACCATGTTAAAGCCGGGCTCCCTTCATAAAGCCAACGGCGGCTACTTACTGCTAAACGCCGTAGATGCACTATCAAACCCTGCAGTATGGCCAGCATTGAAGCGAACAATCAAGAACAAGGAGCTTTGCATTGAGGACCCTGGCGAACAGTTCGGACTTTCCATTCCTCAAGGTATACGTCCTCAGCCTATACCACTTAATGTCAAGGTAGTACTTATTGGCGATAACAGAATATACCAGTTGCTTTCCATGTATGATGAAGATTTCTGGGAAATATTCAAGGTAAAGGCCGATTTCAACTTTGAAATAGATAGAACAATGGAAAATATGAGGTCATTTGCCGCCTTTATTGCTGGTTTTTGCGAAAAAAACAAGACCTGTCATTTCGACAAGAGTGCGGTAGCAAAGGTACTCGAGTTTGCTTCAAGAATAGTAGATGACCAGGAAAAATTGACATCCAGGTTCGCAGGTATAAAGGAACTTCTTGAAGAATCAGCATACTGGGCACATAAAGATGGAGCTGAAATAGCATCCGAACACCATGTGACAAAAGCGATTGAGGAAAGACGTTTCCGGCATAATCTGCCTGACGAACGAATTAAGGAAATGATTGACAATGGAACTATTATGATTGATCTTGATGGAGCTGAAGTCGGACAGATAAATGGTCTCAGTATATACAGCCTCGGTGATATATCCTTTGGTAAGCCCTCTCGTATCACCTGCAAAACATTTCTGGGGCGAAGGGGCGTTATTAATATCGAACGTGAATCCGAGCTTAGTGGTAAGATCCATGACAAGGGAGTTCTCATACTCAACGGGTATATAGGCTGGAAGTATGCCCAGGATCATCCTCTATCGCTATCCGCCAGCCTGTGTTTTGAGCAGTCTTACCAGGGTGTTGATGGAGACAGCGCTTCCTCAGCGGAAATCTATGCATTGCTCTCAAGTCTTTCAGATGTGCCTATTAAGCAAAACCTGGCTATAACTGGCTCGGTAAACCAGAAGGGGGAAATACAACCCATAGGAGGCGTCAACCAGAAGATAGAAGGCTTCTTCCAGGTATGTGAATCCCGGGGGCTTACCGGAGAACAAGGAGTAATGATACCTTACAAGAACCTTAGAAACCTGATGCTGCGAGATGAGGTGGTAGAGGCAATCAAGAAAAGGCAGTTCCACATCTATGCTGTTAACAGTATAGATGAAGGTATAGAGGTAATTACCGGCGTAAGAGCTGGACGGAAAAAACAGGATGGCACTTATCCCAGGAATAGCCTCAACTATAAAGTGGAAAAGAGACTCATGGAGATGGCGACCAGGCTACAGAAATTTCAATCACCTGCAGGCGAGCATAATACTAAAAAGAAGAACCGAAAGTAGCTCCTGTAGCCAGTTACCAGTAACCGCTATCCACGATACCAGAGGCCAGGCGAGGCTTCTCCAGTGATTCTGCTGGCACCAGGACACGGCACCGTTGTTCGCTACTGGCGAAGCCCCATCCTGACTTCAGTTCTATAAATACAGGAACCCTCCCCCAAGATTTGCCGGTTCCGCCATACCACCTGATACACACCTTATCCTTTCTGAATTCCCCTGAAACTGACTTCAAATACTGATCGAGATCTGCTTTATCAAAGCTGAAGAATTTAAGTTCATCAGCCTCTACAAAGGGATAAAGCTGCTCGACCATCTCATCAATACCAGATAACATCTTCCTTATCTCAAAAGGCCCATCCAGCAACTCTTCCACATTCTGATGGTAGCTATCATACTCCTAAATTCGAAGCAAGACTGTCTCTTGTTACCAGTCAACTATCACCCAGCCCTATTTTAACGCAGCACAACACTGGTCGCCACCCCGATACTCGCACACATTAAATACTATCCAGCTATTATTTCCTCTGTCCATAATGGAGAAAGTTAATCTGCAGGTACTTTCTACCTACAGAGGTAATTGCAAGCGACTTCCCATCGTTGTAGAATGGCACAATCAACTAAAAGGAGGATAGGATGGATGACAACAGAGACCAGAGAGCGCTTTAATCCAGAGAAGCTACGTTCTTTCTCCAGCAAGGTACTGCAGGGAGTGGGAGTACCGAAGGAGGACGCCGATATAACAGCAGAAATGCTGATTGCCTGTGACCTCAGAGGGGTGGAGTCCCATGGAATCGCCCACCTGGGGCCGTTCTACGTAACGCGGATACGACAGGGAACTATCAATGTCACCCCCCGACTAAAAAGCTCCAGTAGTTCCCCGACCACTGCTTCATTGGATGGAGATATGGGACTGGGTTTCGTTGTGGGATACCACGCCATGAACGACGCCATAACCAGGGCCGAACGGTATGGTTCAGGTTTTGTTACAGTGCGGAACAGCAGCCACTTCGGCGCCGGCGCATATTATGCGATGATGGCTTTAGCTCACAATATGATTGGCCTTACCCTCACTTCAAGCTGGCCAGGCGTGGTAGCACCGGATGGCACCAGCCCATCGGTAGGAACCAACCCACTGGCAATAGCAGTGCCCGCCGATAAAAAACCACCGTTTGTACTGGATATGGCAACCAGCGTAGTGGCCGGCGGCAAGCTGGAAATTGCACGAAGACAGGAAGCTAGCATCCCCGAAGGATGGGCAGTGGATGGCGAAGGCAAGCCATTGACCGACCCCAGCAAGACAAAGTACGGCCTTCCCACAGGCGGCTTGCTGCCATTAGGTGGCAGGGCTGAGACCGGGGGATACAAGGGTTTTGGGCTGGGTGTAGCCATAGATATCTTCTGCAGCTTGCTTTCAGGAGCAAGTCCTAATATTTTCCTGTCAAAACTGGCAGAGAACCCTGGCAATCCCTTCAACCACTTCTTTGGCGCCATTAGCATAGCTGGTTTTCTGCCTGTCGACGAATTCAAAAAGCAGATGGACCGTATGACGGAGGCATTCGAAGCCTTGCCTACTGTGCCAGGAGTGAAGAAAGTGTACCTTGCCGGCGGGCCTGAGGCCGAGATAGCCAGGGAAAGAAAAGCCAATGGCATTCCCCTGGACGAGAGAGTCATCCAGACGCTAAAAGACCTGTCCACCGAACTTGATATCAAGTATGACCTGAAATAGCACAGCCCTCAATTGTTGGCAGGCTGGGCCAGTTTAAAGGGAGTTAACAGGACTACTGACAGAATGTTATCTGCTACTCAGGCTTGTTTCTCTAACTCCTCTCGGTTAAGCCAATATTTTGGCTTGCCTCCCTTAAAAACCTCGACAATCTGGCTGAATACACCTCGGCGAAGGGCCAGCAGTGAGTCCTCCGAATAGCCTGCAGTATGGCCGGTGATAATAACATTGTCGAGGCTAAATAAAGACTCATCAGCACGGCATGGTTCCTGTTCAGTTACATCGAGTCCTGCTCCGGCAATGGTGCCAGCTCTCAGAGCATCGTAAATTGCCTTATTATCCACCAGTCCGCCTCGTGCTGTATTAACCAGGTAAGCCGTCTGCTTCATCTTTTCGAACGTCACTGAGTTGAACATGTGAAAAGTTGATTCCGATAGAGGGGCATGTATGGAAATTACATCGGCGGTCTTTATCAATGTATCGAAATCCACCAGTTCCACCCCCACCAATTTTGCATCGTCAGCGGAGACATAAGGGTCAAAGGCTATGACCTTAAAACCAAATGCTTGAGCTCTTTTAGCCACATTGCGCCCAATACTTCCCACGGCAACCAGGCCAAAGGTCTGCCCCTCCAGGCGAAATACGGGCTTATTTTCAACCCATGCCCATGTTCTCTCTTTCCATTGTCCATCCTTTATTTTCTGGCTGATATTTAATTTTCGCATTAAAGCAAGTGCCAGTGCCATGGCATGGTCGGCCACCTCCTGCTCACAAAATCCGCGCACGTGCGCCGCATATACCCCATGACGCGTCAGTGCCGGCAGGTCAAGAGCCTCAAATCCTATTCCTGTTCGAACTGCAATCTTACAATTTTTAGCCACATCCAGTATCCTGTCAGTAACAGGGACTGAAGAAGTCACCAGCGCATCAGCATCGGCAGCCAGCGGCAGGGCGCTTTCTTCATCAGTGACATTTGCCATAACAATCTCAGCATCTACTTCCTCTAGCATCTTCCGCTCCATCTTCATATCCACCTTGGCATAATTCAGAACCAGCACTTTATATCTCGCCATATCTCCTCCTTTATTTCAATTGTCAAAGGTGATATTAAACAACCCTTTTAAGGAAGTCAATGACTTTTCCAAAATAGATACTCTCAGTTAATAGGTGATAACCACATAAGTAGAAGCAACGAACGAGGAACATTATCCTGAAGCCTCTGGAGTAACAAGCTATACTTATCACAGTGGTGATGCTACTATAACCTGTCTTTTTATTATACCTATGGTATTGAATTTGAACCCCTCTAAGGGAACCCGTAATACAGTGGAATGTGACGGGTGAGGAGTATCTTTGAACTGGAAACCTTCCAAAGTATTCTATGGCTGGTGGATCGTCGTAGCAGCTTTCATTATCACATTATTTATAGCAGGAAGCATGTTCCAGAGCTTCACGGCGTTTTTCGAGCCGATAGCGAACGAGTTCGGCTGGAGCTATGCGGAGGTCTCCCTGGGATTTTCTCTGCGAAGCATGGTCATGGGTTTATTGGCCCCTATCGTGGGAATTCTCGTTGACCGCTTCGGTCCCAGGAGGCTGATATTTATTGGGGCTATCATTACTGCGAGCAGTATATTTTTGCTCAGCAAGATTAACTCGCTGGAGATGTTCTATACTGCTTACCTGTTAATGGCTATCGGCCTCGGTTGCTGTACGCTGACAGTGCTGATGACCGCAATAGCAAACTGGTTCCAATCAAAAGTTGGTCTAGCCATTGGGATTGTAACATGTGGCGCGGGCTTTGGAGGGCTGCTTATCCCCGTAATAGTAAGCCTTATTGACAACTATGGCTGGAGAAATAGCCTGGTTTTTCTTGCTCTGGGTACGCTTGCAATATTACTCCCACTTTCGTTCTTTTTCCGGCATAAGCCCGAGCAGTATGGTTACCTGCCCGATGGCAACACAAGAAAGGTAGAAAACCCTGATGCTACTCTTGCCCCTTCTTACATAGATAACGCGGGGCACAGTATGAATGAGCTACTGACCAGTAGCTCATTCTGGCACCTGGCCGCCTCCTTCACAATCTTCCATATGGTTATGATATCTGTAGTGGCACATATAATGCCTTATCTGAGCAGTCTCAATATGACACGTGCCAATGCCAGTATCATAGCCACCATTATCCCTCTGCTGAGCATCATTGGCAGTTTCAGCTTCGGCAGGCTTGGAGATAAAGTCGAGCGGAAAAAAGTTGCGGCGAGCACCTATGCCATGGCATGTATAGGACTACTCTGCCTGGCCTCAGCCTCTCTTGTCGGTCTGTGGCCCCTAGTGCCCTTTCTGCTATTCTATGGAATAGGACATGGTGGCTCGAATGCCCTGAGGCCTTCGCTAACCAGTGAAGTCTTCGGTAGAGGCAACTTCGGTAAAGTCTTCGGATTGATAGTGGGTATAAACTCACTAGTAGGTTCGGTGGGACCAATAATAGCAGGCTGGGCCTATGATAACTGGGGCAGCTACCAGAACATCTGGTTCCTATTCGCTGGGCTGGTATTCATATCTCTGATATCCGTGCTCACTATTCCTGCAAGAACCCCAAAAGCAGTATACTTTACTTAAAGAAAAGCTCTCCCCCTCTCATATAAATAAGTTAGATAGGAAAGATAAGAACACTGAAGGAGATATCGTTGAACTGGAAACCTTCCAAAGTATTCTATGGCTGGTGGATCGTTGGAGCAGCCTTTATCATCGGATTTTTTGTAGCAGGAAGTATGTTCCAGAGCTTCACGGCGTTTTTCGAGCCGATAGCGAACGAGTTCGGCTGGAGCTATGCGGAGGTTTCCCTGGGTTTCTCCATACGAGGCATGTTTCTGGGATTATTCGCCCCTATCGTGGGAATTCTCGTTGACCGCCTCGGTCCCAGGAGAATGATATTTTTTGGAGCCATCCTCGCTGCAAGTGGAGTATTTCTGCTCAGCAGGGTTAACTCACTGGCTATGTTCTACACTGCTTTCCTGTTAATGGCAGTCGGCCTCTGCTCCTGTACGCTTACAGTCTTGATGACCGCAATAGCAAACTGGTTCCACTCAAGAATCGGCCTGGCCAGTGGGATTGTGACATGTGGCTTTGGCTTTGGTGGACTGCTAATCCCAGTAATAGTAAGGCTTATTGACAGCTATGGCTGGCGGAGTTGCCTGGTTTTTCTTGCAGTGGCGATGCTGGCACTGTTACTACCACTTTCGTTCATTTTTCGACAAAAACCCGAGCAGTACGGGTATCTCCCCGATGGCGAGACAGGAAAGTCTGAAAGCCATGATAGTGCCTCAGACCCTCCTTACATAGAGAACTTGAAGCCAAGTATAAAGGAACTGCTGACCAGCAGACCATTCTGGCATCTTGCAATCGCCTTCACCGCCTTCCATATATCACTGGTATCTGTAGTAGCGCATATAATGCCTTACCTGAGCAGCATTAATATGACACGTGCCAATGCCAGCATCATCGCTACTGCGATGCCCTTGATAAGCATCATCGGTAGTTTCACTTTTGGCAGATTGGGAGATAAGTTAGAAAGGAAAAAGGTCGCAGCGCTCACTTATGCCATGGCAGCTATAGGTTTAATCTGCCTTGCTTTGGCCTCTACCATAAGCCTGTGGGCTCTCGCCCCATTTCTGCTTTTCTATAGTATTGGTTATGGCGGCGGCAATGCTATGAGGCCTTCTCTTACCAGTGAGGTATTTGGCAGGGAGAGCTTTGGTAAAGTCTTCGGATTGATGGTAGGTGTCAACTCACTGGTCAGCTCAGTCGGACCACTGCTAGCAGGTTGGACTTATGATAGCTGGGGCAGCTACCAGAACATCTGGTTTATCTACGCTGGATTAGCGTTCATCTCCGTCATTGCGGTACTTACTACCCCTGCATACACCCCGAAATCAGTAAACTAAACTTAAAAAAACAACAGCTCTTCCGCTCTTGCAGAAATAAATGAGCTAGAGAATAGAGGAACGCTGAAGGAGATCTAGTTGAACTGGAAACCTTCTAAAATATTTTATGGGTGGTGGATCGTTGTGGCGGCTTCCATAATCGGCTGCTACATGGTCGGTAGCATGTTCATGGGGTTTACTGCCTTTTTCCAACCGATAGCAAACGAGTTTGGCTGGAGTTACACAGAAGTATCTCTGGGTTTCTCCATACGCGCTATCTTTTTAGGGTTATTCGCCCCTTTCGTAGGAATACTGGTTGATCGCTTGGGCCCAAAGAGACTACTCTTCTTCGGGGCCATCGTTACCGCGAGCGGTTTATTACTCCTTAGTGGAACTCACACACTGGCTATGTTCTATGTATCTTTCCTGTTACTGGCAGCCGGCCTCGGTTGCTGCACAATGACAGTATTAATGGCCGCGGTGTCGCACTGGTTCCATTCAAAAGTTGGTATAGCCAGTGGTATTGTAACCTGTGGTTTTGGCACTGGAGGATTGCTAATCCAGGTAGTAATAAGGCTTATTAGCAATTTCGGCTGGCGCGATAGCCTGACCATCCTTGCCCTGGCAACACTGGCTCTCTGCCTGCCTCTATCGCTTCTTTTCAGACATAAGCCGGAACAGTATGGGTATCTCCCTGATGGAGAGATAGCAAAACCAGAAAAACCCGGCGCTGGCCTTGAACCAGTGTCTATAAGCAGTAATAAATTATCGCTCAAGCAGCTTCTGACCTACAGGCCGTTCTGGCACCTGGTAATTACTTTCACGGCCTTCCATATGACGCTTATATCTATTGAGTCCCACATAATGCCGTATCTCAGCAGTATCGGCGTGACTCGCACCAGCGCCGGCTACATAGCTACTATCGTTCCACTGATGGGCATCATTGGGAGTCTTGGTTTTGGCAGGTTGGGAGATAAAATTAACAGGAAAAAGGTGGCTCTGTTTACCTACACCACGGCCTGTATAGGCGTCATCGCATTTTCACTGGCTCATTCTGCAGGGCTATGGACTCTCATCCCATTTCTAATTCTCTACGGCATAGGAAACGGCGGTTGTAATGCCATGCGACCAACTCTAACTAGAGATATATTTGGTAGAGAGGATTTTGGCTCTGTCTTTGGTATTATTTACAGTTTTAACGCCCTGGTTGGGGCCACAGGACCACTCATAGCGGGATGGGCCTACGATACATGGGGCTGCTATGGAAATATCTGGTATGTCTTCTCAGGATTTATGCTAATTTCCATTATTTCTATTCTAAGTATGCCTGCGCACTCTGTTAAAGGGAAGATTTGAGATACAGGTAGATATCCTTTCAGTTTACTGTAAACTAGAATTCCAATTTCAGGGAGTAGCGATACGTGACCTAGTTCAGACAGTTTAGTGACACTGACATATTGGGTTGCCTGTGATACCATCAGTTAGTAAAAAAAATATGAACCAGCATATAAGAACTCCTGGAGTTTTCTATGGCTGGTGGATAGTCGGAGCATCTTTTCTGATTGCCCTGTACTTAGCCGGGACCATCGGTTATGGTTTTACTGCTGTTTTTGAGCCAATAGCAAGCGAATTCGGCTGGAGCTATGCACAGGTCTCTTTTGCTTCGTCTCTCCGTGGTATGGAAGCGGGCTTGATGGCGCCTGTGATTGGCATACTGGTTGACAGATATGGCCCAAGACGTCTCATCTTTGTCGGGTCACTGCTCCTCGCTTCAGGAACCTTCCTGCTTAGCCAAACCACATCGCTATTTACCTACTATGGTGCATTTGCCCTTATTGCAGTAGGAATGAGCGCCTGTACAATCACTGTGCTGATGACTGCAGTGATGAACTGGTTTCGAAAAAAATCGGGCATAGCTAGTAGTATCGTAAGCGCTGGATTTGGCTTCGGAGGATTGCTGGTACCAATAATCGTTTGGCTCATAGATAATTATGGCTGGAGACAGACTGAGTTTATCCTGGGAATAGGAGTGCTGTTACTAATCCTGCCACTCTCTTTCCTCTTTCGCAGCAGACCTGAAGACTATGGCTATTTGCCAGATGGAGAAACAGGAAAAGACCTTTCCTCAAACATGGTTATTGAGCCTCAAGCAGATATATCATCCAGCTACAATGAAATTGAGATCAGTGGAAAAGAGGCAATAAAAAACCGTACATTCTGGCATCTGGCAATGGCCTTTCTTCTCCACCATGCCATTATGAGTAGTGTCACAACACACGTAATGCCTTATCTCAGCAGTATCGGAGTGGCGAAGTCCCGATCGAGCCTTGTTGCTACTGGAATCCCTCTAATAAGCGTCGGCGGACGCCTTAGTTTTGGTTGGGCGGGAGACAAGCATGAGAGGCGAAAACTCACTGCGATTTCCTTTATACTGGTCAGTATTGGTCTGGTCTGCTTTGATTTTACAACGATAGCTGGTGTCTGGTTAGCCATTCCTTTCTCACTTTTATTAGGCCTTGGTCACGGAGGTTGTTGCGTATTAAGGCCAGCACTAACTCGTGAGTTCTTTGGAAAAAAACACTATGGAACGATATTTGGAATGGTAATAGGCATAAGCTGTATTGGAAACATCATCGGCCCCCTTGTTACCGGCATTGTCTATGATGTATGGGCGGATTATCACCATATATGGCTGGTTTTTTCAGGAGTCGCCCTTGCATCGTTCGCTTCAATCTGGACAGTTTCAGTACGACAGTAAACATGGGTATAGTATTACAATCGACATAAAATGCTCCAATAGCATTACTCAATATAATGACCCAGCATAATATCCTGCATACTATAACTATGTATGGTACTATAACACCAGATCAGCATAGCCACAGAATGTGCCGTCTTGTTCAGTTTCTCAGAGAGAAGGAGTGAAGGAAGAGAAAATATGAGCACTCTAAAAAATGTCGTCAGCGTGCCACAGGGAGCCTGGCATGATGAAAGAGATGTCGAACTTCATTTCCCTGAAGAATGGACAGTAACCGTATGTGCAATGGAGGGATATGATGCGCCCAGGCTCGATGAGACAGGTTTCCGCAAGGCCTTCGCCAATCCCGTCGGCAGCCAAACCATTAAAGAGATGGCGCAAGGCAAAAGAAATGTGGTTATACTATTCGATGACATAAGCCGCCCCACCAAAACATCTGAGATAGTCCCTTTCGTGCTGGAGGAACTGACCGTGGCGGGGGTTGAAGAGGATAACATACAGTTCATCTGCGCCCTGGGTTCCCACGGCGCACTCGGATTACAGGACTTCATCAATAAACTGGGAAAGGATATACCAGGTCGGTTCAATGTTTACAACCACAACCCTTATGAAAATTGTAGCTACGTGGGCACCACCAGCCGTGGAACCCGTGTATCATTGAACACAGAATTCGTGAATGCCGACCTTAAAATTGGGATCGGCGCTATACTACCGCACCAGGGAGTTGGCTTCGGTGGAGGAGGAAAGATAATACTGCCAGGGATAGCCTCGATTGATACAATTGCATATAATCATGGCCCTGTTCGTAACCAAGCCCGACAAACTGGAATCGATGCTAAGACCGGCATGGGAAACTACCAGCATAACGCCCAGCGTCTCGATATAGAAGAAGCCTGCTGCCTGTCCGGATTAGACATACTGATAGATGCAATAGTAAATATACACCGCGACACTATAGCTCTTTTCGCAGGAGACCCCAGTGCTCAATATTACGAGGGGGTAAAACTGGCAAAATTTCATTACTGGAGTCCTCTTCCAGATAAGCCTGATATAGTGGTTGTCAATTGTAACGCAAAAGCCAACGAGACATTAATTGGTTCTGTGGTAGCACAATCATTGCTACCCGATTCAGGAGGCACCGTAGTCATGGTAAGCAATAACCCAATTGGAGAGGTATGTCATTATCTGCGCCGCAAGTTTGGAAACCATAATGCAGGACGGCTCTGGAGAAAACCAGCACTCTCAGAAAAAGTAAAAAAATTTATTATGCTCTCACCATACAAAGATAAGGCTGGTGAAAACTGGCTTGCTCCTGATGGGGCAATCACCTGGGTCGATAGCTGGGATAAGGTAATAACCATACTGAAAGATGATTACCCTGCAACAGCCAGAGTAGCAGTAGTCCCCGATGGCACCATCCAGTATTTCGATGTTGTAAGTACATTAGCTTATAGTGGTGAGGGCTTAAACGATGAGAAGAGAGATCAATTATCATGAGTATAAATATCAAGAAAGAATCACAACAGGAAGAACAGAACCTCATCAAGGTTAGAAGAGAGCTACACCGCATCCCGGGGATAAGATTCGATATAGAAGAGACTTCAAACTACGTTGCCGAAAAGTTACATGATTTCGAACTCGAAGTCCAAACAGGGATAGCAAAAACAGGCGTGGTCGGCCTGTTGCATGGCAAGCAGAATGGTAAAACAATCATGTATCGCAGCGATATGGATGCGCTGCCAATCAAAGAACAAAACGAGGTAGCTTATATCTCCCAGCATGAAGGAAAGATGCACGCCTGTGGACATGATGGCCATATCAGCATCGCATTACATATAGCAAAAATACTGTCACGGCACCGAGATGAGCTAAAGGGAACGATTAAGTTCATCTTCCAGCCTGCTGAGGAAGGAGCAGGCGGTGCTGAACTTATGATTTCCGAAGGGGTTCTTGAGAACCCGAAGGTGGATGCAGCCATCGGTTTACACATCTGGAACTATCTCCCGGTAGGCAAGGTAGCACTGAGGTCCGGTCCTCTAATGGGAAGCACTGACATGTTTACTATCGCCATCAAGGGGAGGAGCGCGCACGGTGCCGTTCCCCAGGATGGAGTGGATACCATACTGATTAGCAGTCATATTATAGCTGCTCTTCAAGCTATTGTAAGTCGTGAGATACCTCCCCTCAGCCCCGCAGTCCTCACCATAGGCACCATCAAGGGCGGAGATGCTTTCAATATCATTGCTGAAAGAGTGGAACTATCAGGCACAGTCAGGACCCTTGACCCGGAGATACGCAAGTTCATACCAGGGAGAATGGAAAAAATTATTAAAGGAATATGCGGCGGATTCAGGGCTGACTATGAGTTTAACTATAGGCACCGCCACCCGGTAGTGGTTAACGATGAGGCGATGACCACACTGGTCACCGAGGTAGCCAGAGAAGTGGTTGGAGAAAAGAACGTTGTCATCGCAGAAGAAACCATGGTAGGAGAAGATATGTCATTCTACCTTCAACAGGTGCCGGGCTGCTTTTTCTTCCTGGGAGGCGCCAACAAAGCAAAGGGTCTTGATTATCCACACCACAATCCGCATTTCAATTTCGATGAAAGCTGCCTGCAGACAGGTACAGAAATTGGCATCAAATCGCTGTTAAAATATCTGTCTGATTAGCTAATAAATAAGTACATAGCACTAAAATTATGGATACAGGAGGACAGTTATAATGGCAGAAATGACAAAAAGACAGAGAATAAAGGCAGCCATAGCCGGTGAAGAAGTAGACCGTATGCCAGTAGCATTCTGGCGGCACTGGCCAATTGATGACCAGGAAGCCAAGTCACTCGCCAGGGTTGCCCTGGATTTCTATACCCGTTATGACTTCGATTTCATTAAAATCCCTCCCTCATCCACCTATTGTATTGATGATTATGGATTGAAACATGAATTCCGTGGCAAACTAATCGGTGAACGTGAGTTCCTGGAACGCCCTATCAAGCATCCTGCTGACTGGGACCAGGTCAAACCATTGGATATACACAAGGGGGCTTATGGGAAGCAACTGGAATGCCTGCGCCTGGTGCTGGCACAGAAGGACCCCGACACCCCGGTTATCCACACCATGTTCAACCCACTTGCCCTGGCAACCCGTCTCTCTGGCGACGAGGCATGCTTTGTAGAATTACGGCGCAATCCCAAACGAATGGAGAGAGTGCTCGCTGCTTTAACAGAAACCTGTGAGAGCTTCGCACGTGCCGTCATAGAGGCGGGCGCTGATGGTATTTTTCTCTCCACTGGAGCAGCCAGCTACGAGATAATGAGCGAGGAGGAATACCATCATTTTGGCCGACCATACGACCTTGAAGTACTGAAAGCAGCGGGAAAGGGCTGGTTTAACATGTTGCATCTTCATGGGAAATATCCTATGTTCGCCCAACTGGCTGATTACCCTATCCAGGTAATAAACTGGCATGATAGAACAGCAGGACCAAGTCTGGCTGAGGCCAGTAAGATGTTCTCCGGGGCTCTCGCGGGCGGGGTAGACCAGTTCGGCGTGTTGCAGTGTGGTACCAGTAGCGAAGTTGAAGCCCAGATACATGACGCCATAAAGCAAATGGATGGTCGCAGGTTAATCGTTGCCGCCGGCTGTACCTTCCCTGTTACCGTGGCTGATGGAAACCTTATCGCTGCCCGACACGCAGTGGATACTGCTCCTGAGCCATAAGCCCCTGCTCAAAGCTATTGGATAAATACAACAGCTATCTGCTAGAGGATAGCCGTTGTTTAGCTGACTTAACTATCAGTGCAGCCCAGCATTGAAACACCGGGCTGCAGAAAACCCCGCGTGAGCCTATTTCAGCTCAGCCAGTAATTGCCGCAAACCCTCTCCATTCTGTTTACACCACTGATGGACAGCCACAATATCCCAGCCAATACAGAAGTGACGCACGCCCATTTCTATATACTCTCTGGCTGCCTCAAAGCTGCCCAATTCTACCCTGGGGTGTACCCCCTTCTTCAGCGCCTTCTCTATCATGTCGCGCTGTGCTCTATCGACTTCAGGAAGCATGCCTCTCTGCATATCAAAGCCCTTACCAAGGGTAATTGAATAGTCACCAGGGCCGAACTGCAGCATATCAACTCCCTTCACTTCAAGTATCTCATCCAGATCCTTCACTGCTGCTGTCTTCTCTATCATGAAGGCACAGACGGCATCGCGTTGAGCCTGTACCCAGGCTTCACTGCCGCCTTCCACTATATAGCCAACACTCCGGCGGAGGCTGGCACCGTGGATTCCCCCATCTTCAGGGGTTTCCGCCCTGACGGCACGAATACACTGTCTGACCTCTTCTGCTGAATGACAATCGGTAAACAGTACATTCTGGATACCTGCATCCAGTGCTCTAGCAGTAATAAATACCCTGGGCTCCCATTCCACTTTCATCATCGAAGACATGGCAGGGAATAGCTCAACGGTGCGAGCAAAATTATTCAGGTCCTTCAGATTCCAATCGGCATATTCGCCTACCAGCTCAATATAATCGAAGGCACCTGAATTTCCAATGACCTCGGTTATAATCGGTGAAACAGTCACCTGGTGTACTCCTATCGTCGACTTGCCTGCATTTAAAAGCTCCCTGAGTTTATTCTTTTTCATCATTCTCCTTCCTTATTTGATATAAAGTGCTATATGAAAAAGCTTTGTAATCAACACTAAGCATTCAGTAATTTCCGCATATGCTCTCCATTTTTCTGACACCATTCAAGTATCATCCTCAAATCCATCCCTATATTAAAATGACGTACTCCCATATCAATAAATTCCTGGGCTTTCTCAAGAGAAACCAGCTCAACCCTGGGATGAACCCCTTTCTTTAATGCCTTCTCTATCAGGCCACGCTGTACATTTTGTACCTCAGGGCTCCTTTGTGTTCCTGGTCTACCAATGCTCACAGAGTAATCGGTGGGGCCAAACTGAATCATATCCACTCCCTCGACATCCAGTATCTCGTCAATCTGCTCCACAGCAGTCTTCTTCTCAATCATG
>CAYVML010000010.1:15835-18204 GCA_964452475.1 uncultured Dehalococcoidales bacterium | reverse complement strand
TCAGCCAATTGTTCAGTGGCCTTTAAACCACCTAGGTGTTTGGTCATCCCCCATGAGGCTTGAATTTCAAAATAAGAATCCACAACAACTGAAATCTCTTCTTGTGATGACCGCTCTATACTCTCCATTTTTTCATTCATATAACTACTATACTATTGTTTTAAAATATACGCTATAAGAAATAAATCATTTAACAATATGACGAAGTGTTCAATTGAGATTGGAAAGATAAGGAGGTATCTCGTCAATTACATATGTAATTCCATCTGCCTATCTGGTAATATGTCGGGGTGCGGGAATCAATGATTATAGGGAGGTAGCAGTATATGATTTATTTAGAAGCATCACTCAGGGTAGTTCCAGGTAAAATGGATGAATTGATGAAGGTATTTGAGAAGGAATTTCTGCCAGCTGGTAAAAAAGTAGGAATGAATTTGGTTGCCCAGTGGCGTACCGCCGTTGGCACCCTTGATGAGGTAATCGACCTCTGGGGTTATAACGACCTGACACAAATGCAGCAAGCGCAGGAAGCAAGGGCAAAGAGTCCGGAATTTATGAAAGCCTCAGGTCACCTGAGAGCGCTCATCGCATACGAGGAAACCAGGCTCATGGCTCCGACATCACTATCATTGATGAAGTAATAAAGAGCCGCGGGAAGGTGAAATCAACTGCTTTGTGGTAGTCATAAGTGGGAAATAGTATAGAGTAGAAATAAAAATGGCTGATAAAGACAAGGAAAAGAAGCAAGCAGGCTTAGGTAATTATTTATTTTTGTTGGGTGTCTTATCATTGGTATAGGAGTTGCGATAGGATTTGATCTAATGCCAGCAGCAATTATCATTGCTTTTGGTGTAGGTTTGATAGTTATGGGAATAGCACGCTATAAAGCTGGCAAATGATAGGTGATCCGCTTCGAATTAACTCCTCACAATGACGATTTATTCTGAACGCCGTATGCTGTTGGGGATTTCTTAAATTAGTACTACTTGGCTATCCGCTTGTTTAGAACCTGCTCCACTCCTAATACATTAGCCATTAGCTCTTTATGGCTTTCAGAAACGGAAGTAACCATAATCGTTTATGAGTATAGACGAGTGGGAGTGAGGCTACCTGGGTCATTTCTGGATGTAAAAATATTGAAGGAGACGATATTATTAGTACTGGCTTACTCCCTGAAAACTGGCATAGAAAAGGGTGCAAGACCAACCCCTGGTGGGGGAAACTAATAAAGCCATTATGAAGTTTATTTAAAGGAAGCTGACTTAAAAGGGGAAACAAATATGTCTTCACACTTTGGATTTAAAAAATTTATCTCCCGGCTTCCCCTGCTTTTTATGACGCTGCTGGTGTTTTTTAACTCCTCGTGTTCAGCCATGCCAGAGGCTGTTGGTCCTCCTGCTTCAGCAAATGCTACTCCTGCTGCCTCGTGCTCCACTATACCTGAAACCATTGATTACCCTGGTTCGGCTAATTCGACTAGAAGCAGGGATATTCCGGTATACACATACAGGATTATCAATACATATCCTCATGACCGGAATGCCTTTACTCAAGGATTATTATTTGAAAACGGTTTTCTGTATGAAGGGACAGGTCTTTATAAACGTTCAACATTACGCAGAGTGGAATTGGAAACAGGCAATGTAGTTCAACTGTATGAGATGCCGGAGCAATACTTCGGTGAAGGCATCACCATCTATGAGGACAGAATAATACAGCTAACATGGCAAGCCAGAGAGGGCTTTGTCTATGATAAGGAAAGTTTTGAGTTGTTGTGGAACTTCGATTACCCGACCGATGGTTGGGGCATTACACATGATGGCAGGCAGTTGATAATGAGCGATGGTACGGCAAACCTGTATTTATTGAACCCTGAAACATTTGTTGAGACGGGGCGGATTGAGGTGACCGATGCTGACGGGCCTGTAACCAGGCTCAATGAGTTGGAGTATATAAACGGAGAAATCTATGCCAATATCTGGCGAAGTGAGCGTATTGCCAGGATTTCTCCAGATACGGGTGAGGTTACCGCCTGGATAGATTTGCAGGGACTGCTGACTCCTGAGGACAGGATAAAAGCAGTTGATGTTCTCAATGGCATTGCTTATGATGCGGTGGGTGAACGCCTGTTTGTGACTGGCAAGCTCTGGCCGAAGCTTTTTGAGATTGCGGTTGTTGCTATCCCTTGATGCCAAAAAAGCGTGCCACGTAACCTGGTCTTAAATAGCCAGTTGACAGGTAAGATAATCGGGGAACTTCGCTCAAAGGGGCTTACCATTGGTATTGCAGATGCCATCATTGCGTCGACGGCTTTGCAGTTTGGCGTTCCACTTCTAACCAATAATGTCGAGCATTATCCATTTCCCAAC
>CAYVML010000010.1:10940-15825 GCA_964452475.1 uncultured Dehalococcoidales bacterium | reverse complement strand
AAGTTTGCAATGATTATATAAAAATGGCAGAAAGGGGGCATGTTTATCAGAAATGAATGATTACATCCATCTGCAGGTTATGTGCGCGAAGCACCTGCTAACATAGTTGGTTAACAATTCGCCTAAATGTGCAGTGAGCTTAGCTCAGGCGGATTACTGCCAGGCTTTTTACCTACCCTTGCTGATTTCGCTTCTGCTCTATTAGCCCCACAAGTCCCAAGACGAAATTCATTCCAGGTACCCTTCTCATGTAGGCTTTATAATCGTCACCGAACTTCTCGATCAGTCGTTGGTCTTCCTCTCTACAACTCATGTAGATTACTACCGTGCCTACTACCCCGAGCGCTCCGAATAGCCAGTGTGGATACAATAAAAAAGTAGTGAGGAAAATTGCATATATTCCACCCGTGTATTGCGGATGTCTAACGATTGCATAGATCCCTGTATCAACCAGATGGGTGGTATGTACAAATGATTTACCTTTTGGAACCCCACCACGTCGTGGAAACATTATCATTGGAGCAATGACCAGCACCATACCGAATGCCCATACCACCCAACCAACTATGGTTAATATTGGGTATGATTCTGCTTCTATAACACCTGTCAAGATTAGTGGATTGGCTGGAAAACAGACAATACAAAGGATAGTCACCAGCACGCTCCAGAGGATATTCTTCCATTTCTGAGATGACAATTCGTTATCCATCTATTTGACTTACTAAAATAGTTTTCAGCTTTGCCACGAAGTCCTGCCTTGGTGGAGAGAAGATATCAATAACACGAGCTCCCTTGTCTGAAAAATATGCTCCATGTTCTGTATTTGAAGGTAAAACGACAACATCTCCCTTTTCAACTTTATATTGTTTACCCTCAATTATAAAATCGATTGCACCGTCCAGGACTATCACCATTTGTTCATTTTCGTGACGATGAGGAGCAAGTGAGACATTCGGTTCCGCGCTAACAAAACTCAGGGTAATATTTTCAGCAGATATAATGTTAGCTTTAATACTGGGAGTCAACTCTATAGCAGGAACGTCGGCATAGCGGGTAACATACTTGTTGTGTTCTTCTTGACTGGCAGCAGGCTCTTTCCTTTCCATCATTATCCTCCTTTGATTTTCAATTCAACATTTTCAATAGCTGGAGCAGTTGAGGTTTATCCCTTCTCAGGGTCAGCTCAAGCAGCAACTATGAATCAGCATAGCCTGACCCGCTTCCCTTTAGACTCAGTAAGTTTAACACTTTATCGCGAATAGTAGTCATGATTTATGTATCAACCGTCTCTTCCATTTCCCAACTTGAAGGTAATACGAGGTCTGGAGAAAAATTTGCAGTGATTAATAAAAATGGCAGAGCATGCTTATGTTCCGAAAAGCCGGTTTTGATGTAACTCTTCGTGAATCTTCTGTTTTTTCCTGTGATGCTAGGCTATCATTACTAACCATACCATGAGTGTTACTCATGTATCTCAGCCTTCGCATTGGATCGTGTTTCCTTTTATCAATCCTGCGAAAAAGATGGTGCCATTCCAATGTTGCGCATAATGAAGGTATCGTTCTGATGATGCTATAATGGCTGAAATTCCAGATTGTTAATTTAGAGAATATAATCGAAATTGACAGATGACTCCAATAGAAGAAGAAATCGACCTGCATGGTATGACAGTGGATGAGGCTATCCCCATGGTGGATAAGTTCCTGGATGCTGCCTATCAAGCCGGGCTATATAATGTATGGATAGTACACGGCAAAGGTACAGGAATACTGCGCCGTGAGGTTAAACGTTTTTTAAGGAAGCATCCGTTGGTTAGTTCCTATCGCTCCGCTGAAAGTAATAGTGGAGGGGCAGGCGCTACCATGGTTGAACTCAGGGATTGGTGATGCTCAAGGCATAAATTTCTCAGCAGATAAAAGAGCAACTACAAGACTTAAGTAGTTAATGCTTATTAACTTGTTGAGAAGAAGGAGGGCTGAGATATTATGAGCCAGAATAGAATAGTTATCATCGGTGGCACTGCCTGCGGTCCTAAGACTGCGGCAAGGACACGCAGGTGTGACCCAAAGGCGCAGATAACACTTGTAGAGCAGGGCGCATATTTATCAACTGCAACCTGCGGTCTACCATATTACATTTCAGGAGTAATCAATAAGGAACAAGATTTATTAAGGTTAAGACAGGAATTCTTCGAAAATGTGATGAATGTAAAAATCATGACCAATACCAGGGCTTTAGCTATCGATCGACCGGCTGGAGAAATTTCCATTCAGGCAATGGAAAGTGATCAGCTTTCAAGGATTAAATACGATAA
The DNA here is from genome assembly GCA_964452475.1 of uncultured Dehalococcoidales bacterium. GTDB lineage: Bacteria > Chloroflexota > Dehalococcoidia > GIF9 > AB-539-J10 > JAUUZT01. Next base: position 13,511 of record CAYVML010000010.1, on the reverse strand, counting down.
GCTCGTCCTGGCGACAGGCAGTTCCCCTATAGTCCCAAGGCTTGAAGGGGTGCAACTCAAAGGCATTCATACACTGGCTAATATTGACGATGCTAACACCATACGAACTACGGTCTCAGATTCAGAAGTGAAACGTGTGGTTATTGTTGGAGCTGGCCTGATTGGAATGGAGATGGCTGAATCTTTTGCTGTTAAAGGATTGGATGTTACTGTGATAGAGGCACTTGACTGGGTTCTGCCCACACTGCTTGATTTCGAGGTAGCTGCTAAGGTTGAAAAACACCTGCGCAGCAGGGGTGTAAAGTTGCTTTTAGGACAGCAAGCCAGGGCTTTTGTTGGTAATGGTGAGGGGATAGTAAGAAAGGTTATTGGCGGAAATGCTGAAATCGATGCTGAGATGGTGTTACTGTCTATTGGAGCCAGACCAAACATAGAACTGGCCAGAGATGCCGGGCTTACTTTAGGAGCTACCGGCGGCATAGCTGTTAACCAGTATTTACAGACAAGCGACCCCAATATTTATGCCGGTGGAGATTGTGTGGAGAACACCAACCGGGTTACCGGCAAGAAAGTGCTTGTTCCTATGGGGTCTACAGCTAACAAACATGGCAGGATAATCGGAACTAATATAACCGGAGGGAGTGATACCTTTCCTGGTGTACTGGGTACGGCGGTTGTTAAAATATTCGACTATAATGTAGCTCGTGTCGGACTAAGCGAATCACAGGCACGGGCAGCAGGCTACGAAGTAGTCACTGCCATTGTTTCTGATTATGAGCATGCCTCCTATTATCCGGATGGCAAGGAGCTTTTGGTTAAGCTCGTTGCTGAAAAACCAGGCGGCAGGATTCTGGGTGGACAGGCGATGGGGCCCGGCGAAGTAGCTAAACGTGTTGATGTACTGGCAACTGCCCTGGCGTTTAACGCTACTGCGGAGGATATAGCCAATTTGAACCTTGCTTATGCACCTCCTTTCAGTAATGCAATGGACCCTCTGCATAAGGCGGCTAACGTCATCCGCAATAAAATCTCAGGATGTGCAAGGGCATTGAATCCCATGGAAACCAGGCATTTGCTTGAAACAGATGAGGATGCGATTCTTCTTGATGTACGCTCTCCTGGTGAGTGGGATAGCTGTCGTATTGAAACACCCCAGACAAGACTGCTACCTCTAAGAGAACTACGCTCAAAGCTAGAGAGCTTGCCGAAGGATGCAGAGATAGTTGTTACCTGTCAAACTGCTACACGCGCTTATCAGGCACAGAGGATACTGGCTAGTGAGGGATTTGAGAATGTTAAGTTTTTAGATGGTGGTATTGTTGCCTGGCCCTATGAAGTATCAGTTTATAAGCCATACCAGTGCTGGTGAGCAGCTTCAACCCTATACCATGCAGCCTTGCTGCCAGAAGCTATCGCCTCAGCGTCCATGGGGGTTAACTTGATATCCATTTTATTTGCGGGAAGGGACAGCGGTGGAAAGCTGCTGCCAGGGTTGAACTCAGGGACTGGTAATCCTCATAACCTTGATAGTATTAATTCGTTGATAGATATCTTGAACGAGATTTCTAAAAAAGAGATTAATAGGAGGAGAACAGATGACTGATAGGGAAAAGATTCGACAGGGGGTAATCAAAGCCCTTCCAGAGGCGAAGCAGATAAAAGATACAGAGTTAAGAGAGCATGTATATGATGCCTGGACAATGTCGTTAGCAGAAAGTGGCTTCTCAAGGATTGAAGATATACCGGCATCGGGAGTTCCCGGCTCTCCGACTATGAAAACCGGGACCCAGGCGGACCATCTCAGGTCTGTTACCAGAATAGCTATGGCTATTGCCAAAGAGTTTCAAAATACCTTTGCTGAGTTTGAAATAGATATGGATGAGATAATAGCCGGTGGGCTTTGCCATGATCTGGGTAAGTCTTTTGAGTTTGACCGGCAGAATCAGGAAAGGTGGAAATCGGACCCACGAATAACAGGATGGCCCTCGATACGTCATTCGGTATATGGTGTCCATATCGCTCTGTCAGCAGGCTTGCCTGAGAAAATCGCCCATATCGCCGGTGCTCATTCTAAAGAAGGCGAAAATATAGAGAGAAGCCTTGCATGCACCATTATTTATTATGCCGACCATTCTTACTGGCGAATACTCGCTAAAGCTGGTGTTCTCGATGGCACTTATTAAATAGGGTGCTGCCGGGAAATATATTTTTATACCATAGGCTATTCTTTGTTGTGAAGAAGCATTAAAGAGGCATATAATTTTTTAGAAATATGAGTGAGTTATTGTCGGTTATCAGACTACAAATGGTTAATAACATGGTTAGAAGAATAAAGGCTGAATTACAGCCCGTGTCAGTAATGTTTATATTGATCGATAAGGAGGTGTAGCCGGTGAAAATAAAGGAACTAAAAACATACGCAATAGAGAACCCTCCCCCTCATCGCGGTGGACTGAACTGGGTGTTTGTAAAACTGGTGGCGGATAATGGAATTACCGGTATTGGCGAAGTATATAATGCTCCCTTCGATCCGCATGCCATCATCAAATTGATTGAGACCACTGGGGAACG
>CAYVML010000010.1:4979-10930 GCA_964452475.1 uncultured Dehalococcoidales bacterium | reverse complement strand
TCGGGGCGGACCCATTTAAGATTGAGGAGTTATGGCGGAAACTATACATGCATGGTTACAATCAGCATCCGGACCTCACCAAGATGGCCATCATCAGTGCCTTTGAAATGGCCTGCTGGGATATTGTAGGAAAAGCATTAGAACAACCCGTGTATAACCTGCTTGGTGGACAGTATCACGAGAAACTCAGAAGCTATACGTATTTATACCCCTCTTCCTCAGATCCCACGCATAAGAATACCCATACCGACCCTATCCTGGCAGCAGAAAAGGCGGCTGAGTACGTTAAACTGGGTTTCACTGCCATAAAGCTCGACCCTGTTGGCCCTATTACCAGACATTCTCCCGTACAGCTTTCTCTGCAAACACTTGATAATGCCGAGGCTGTAATAAAGAATGTGCGGGAAGCAGTTGGTGGAAGCTGTGACATCCTTATAGGTACCCATGGGCAGATGACTACCTCCAGTGCAATCAGGTTAGCCAGGAGGCTGGAAAAGTATGATCCGTTATGGTTTGAGGAACCGGTTCCTCCTGAAAACAGGGATGAGATGGCCAGGGTTGCCCGGTTCACCACTATGCCCATTGCCTCAGGTGAGCGCCTGGCGACAAAATATGAGTTTAGAGAGTTGCTTGAGAAACAGGCGGCACAAATTTTACAGATGGCGCTGGGGCGGGTTGGGGGAGTACTGGAAGCCAAGAAGATTGCCGGAATGGCGGAGGCGTATTATGCACAAATTGCGCCGCATCTCTATTGCGGTCCAGTAGAGGCTGCTGCCAATATTCAGATTGATACCTGCAGCCCTAACTTCTTGATTCAGGAAAGTATAGAGACTTTCGGCGGTTTTTATACTGAGATTCTAAAGGAGCCTATTAAATGGGAGCAAGGCTATATTATACCGCCCACCAGCCCGGGACTAGGCATTGAGCTGAATGAAGAAGTGCTGGAGAAGCATCCTTATCACGGAACCTCTACCAGTAGTGAAGCGCGTGATATCAAGCTATAGAGATTTTGCCAAGGCAGAGAGTGGTTTAGAGTACATGAGGAGGCAACTGTGAAGAAGAGCAGGATAGGTGTTCTCACCGGGGGTGGGGACTGCGCCGGTATTAATCCGGCTGTCAAGTGGATAGTGAAAACTGCCCTGGACTACCGTTTGCAACAAGAACGCGGCATACAATATGAGATTTTAGGGATTAGGGATGGCTGGGAGGGATTGATATTTGCTGATACAACCGGCCGTGGAAAATCACCATATCTGATGCCCCTTGATGAGGGGTTAGTCAGGACATGGGATAGATATGGTGGGACTAATCTGGGGACATCCAGAACCAACCCCTATAATCCGGAGAACGACCAGTCACAGCAGGTACTGGAAAATATCGAGAGTCTGGGGCTGGATGTTTTAATTGTTATCGGTGGGGATGACACTCTTGGTGTAGCTTATAAATTGTCGCAGCAGGGAGTGAATGTTGTAGGTATACCCAAGACTATAGATAAAGATCTGTGGGGGACGGACTATACACTGGGAGTGGAAACGGCTGTTGAGGTTATAACCGAGATAGTTGATAAGTTAAGGACCACAGCCGGGTCACACAAGAGGATTTTCGTTGTAGAGACGATGGGAAGATATTCCGGCTGGCTGGCATTGGAGGGAGGAGAATCATGCGGAGCATACATTATCCTCATCCCGGAACATGCTTTTTCTATTGAAAGGGTTACCCAGTTGCTTTTAGAAGGCAGAAATGAGGGAACCAGATACGATATTGTTCTGGTAGCAGAGGGAGCACAGCCTATCGGTGGTACCAGAATGTATAGGGAAGAGTTGCTGGATAGCTTTGGCCACAGACTGTTCGGTGGCATAAGTGATTGGGTGGCCAAAGAAATTCATAACTCTACCGGCTTTGAAACCAGGAGCGTGGTGCTGAGTCATATACAACGTGGCGGTGCTCCCTGTGCTTTTGACCGGCGAATTGGCAGATATTATGGTATTGCTGCCATGGACATGGTAGTAAATAGAGACTTTAGTAATATGGTTGGATTTAGAAATGGGCGAGTTGCATCAATACCACTTAAAGAGGTGCTGGGCAAAACAAGATTAGTAGATGTTAAAAAACACTATGATGTTGAGAGATATAATGGACGTCGGACCCTGCTGGACCAGTATTATCGACGCCGAAAAAAGCAGCTTTAGTCCTGGACCACATTCCGGGATGCCCTGGTCTTTATCGGAAAGATAGTTTTCATGTACCAGGGTTCAGGGAACTCACAGGGTACCCCGCTACGCATTGGCTGCCAGGCTCTCGAGAAATTCCATCACCTCGGCAGGGTCCTTCAGCACGTAGCGGGCTGCAGTCCTACAGGTATCTTTCCCTACGCGGATGCCAATCCCGCTATCTTTAATAGCCTGAAAGGCATCTTCATCGGTGACGTCGTCACCAATGAACAGTGGCACTACCCGGGCGCTGTCCACGTAGAGTGTTTCCAGTAAGCTGAGTAAGGCTTTCCCTTTATCCCAATCAACATCCGGTATCAGTTCAAAAATCTTCTTGCCGAAACCCTTGCGTAGCTCAGGGTATTGTGTAAGTATGGTATCAACCGCTTTTTCCACCTTGCTTATGTCGGCTTCGTCCACCTTGCGGTAGTGAACGGCGACAGTAAATCGCTTCCGTTCTACCAGAGCGCCAGGGGTGTCCTGCAAAGAACTGCGTAGCCCAGCCTCAGCACGGGCGACTGCTGGTAGATAGTGCTGCCACTGCTGCTGTACTCTGTCTGGGTCACGAGGGAAGGCAATATCAAATCCATGACTGCCGGCATAAACGATGTTGTCGACGCCAACCAGCTCTTGTACATCCTTCAGGTCACGACCACTGATAATGGCTACCCGGTAATGTTTTGCCAGTTCCCTGACAGTCTGGCGCATTTTTTTTGAGATTAAGGCGGCGGCAGGGTCATCAACAATAGGTGTCAGCGTTCCATCATAGTCAAGAAAAATGGCCGGCGTTCCCGTGTACAGCTGGCGGAAAATCTCCTCTCTCTGCTCCAGGGCAGATGGGCGATGGCCTGCCTCTCCGCTAGACTCCTGATTGCCGACAGACTGGATTTTCAGTTCCTCTTTCATGGTGTATATCTCATTGTAGCGGACAGCCTTTTTATAGACAAATATCTGTAAAATTACATTGTGTCAGCGCATCATTTTCTCACTGTAATTTTAGAAAGTTCATTATCCTTTATTATCGCCGCTGCCTATCACTTTAAATAATACAGGGCATTGACCAGAAATAGTACAGGTATTATGCTTCTCTTAATCATATCGCTTGATATATGAGACTACTCTTATGGAAATGCTTCAAATTATAGTACTGTTGATAGCTGCATTCCTGTTGGGTTCGTGCCCCTTCTCATTTCTGGTCGGCAAGAAAATACTACGTAAAGATATCAGAGACTATGGTGATGGTAACCCTGGTGCGATTAACGTTTTTCGGGCTGGTGGTAGCAGAGCAGGGTGTGTTGCTGTATTTCTGGATGTTTCTAAGGGCATACCTTTTGTACACATAGCTTACGCCACGTATAATCTATCCGGGATTGCCATCGCTGCTATATCGCTCAGCGTCATAGCCGGTAATGCCTTTTCTCCTTTTCTCCATTTCAAAGGTGGCAAGTCTATAGCTGTTACCTTTGGCACCCTTATCGGTATGATACCCCAGGTTGAACTGCTTGTTCTTTTCATCATTTTTATACTGGTGGGAGTGTTCTTTTTTTCAAACGATGCCTGGACTGTAATAACTGCACCAACGGGTTCACTCATTTACCTGCAGGTAACCGCTGCCCCATACTGGCAAACGGCGTTTGTGGCAGCTGTGCTTATTCTGCTGGCAGTAAAGCATCGACATGAACTGAAAAATAAACCCAGGGTTAAATTGCGGGTACTTGAATGGATACGGTCAAGTATATAATATGGTTTATATAATAGAGGTAGAGTTGGAATGATATATCAATTGGTTATTACCCTGGGTCTATTTGGTTTTGCCCTGAATCTAATTTTTAATCTCAGGGTGGTTAAAAAACCAAAAGCTGACGCTGCCACACTGAAGGAATCACCTTTTGTCTCTGTACTGGTGCCGGCCCGAGATGAAGAAGCCAACATTGAAGCCTGTGTTAACTCCCTTCAGCAGCAAGACTACCCAAACTTTGAGATTATCGTACTGGATGATAACTCGTCGGATTCAACAGCCAGCATTGTTCAGGGTATGGTGAGCAAGAGCGAGAGAACTCAATTAGTTCATGGTAAGGCACTTCCACCGGACTGGGCTGGCAAACCTTTTGCATGTTACCAGCTTGCCAGAAAAGCAAGGGGCACCTGGTTACTTTTTATAGATGCTGACACTGTACATGCGCCAGCTATGCTGAGCTGTGTAATGACTACGGCTCTGAAAACAAAGTGCAGCCTGCTGTCCGGTTTTCCACGACAAACAGCTATTAGTCTTGCTGAAAAAGCGGCTATTCCATTAATATATTTCATTATACTGAGCTGGATGCCTCTCTGGTTGCTGCACCACTCCAGGAAAACCAATAAGTCAATCGCCATCGGACAATTTCTGCTGTTCTCAAAAGATGATTACTGGCGCTTTGGGGGACATGAAGCGGTGAAATCCAGGATACTGGAAGATATCTGGCTCGGCATAGAAGTCAACAGGCAGGGAGGATGTCATGTGGTTCTAAACCTTTCTTCCCTTGTTTCATGTCGGATGTACCATAATTTGCGCGGAGTCTGGAATGGACTGGTTAAATGCATCTATTCAGTGGCTGCAATATCTACTCTGGCGCTCATTAGCCTTATCATCATTGCAGCAGCATTTTTCCTCCTGCCTTTTTATTCGTTATGGAGACAGCTGTTTTTTATCACCTATCCCGAAATATGGCAGTTAATGGTTTTTTCGCAGGTCACCATCATATTATCAATGCGCTGGATGACTGACAGACATTTCAGGGAACCAGTTATTTCGTCTCTTTTGCATCCCCTGGGCCTGGGATTGCTGATTCTGGCGGTTTCTTACAGTATCATCCAACAACTTACCGGGAAACAGGTACGCTGGAAGGAACGGCTTTACGGAGGAAAATCAAGCATACAATAGACGTCAAGGCATAACCGGTAACGAAAATAACCATGCGAGTCAGCCAGGAGGAAGTATTCGAACAACAGTGGTGACCGGTGCAGCCGGACATATTGGAGCTAATCTTGTCCGTTCATTGTTATTGCGTGGGCGGAAAGTACGCTTGCTGGTACATACCAATCAACAGCCTTTGGATAAACTTAATACCGAAATAATTAAGGGTGATGTCGCTGATGTTGCATCTCTCTACAGGGCATTCGATGGTGCCGATGTCGTTTACCATCTCGCCGGTCATATTTCAATTTCAATGAATGACTGGTCGCTCTGTGAGGCTATAAATGTTGTCGGTACACAAAACGTGGTGGATGCGTGTCTCCATTGTAATGTAAGACGCCTGGTATATTTCAGTTCAATACATGCGCTTATGAATAAGTCGAAAAAGATGCCTGTTGATGAAAGCTGTCCTCTGGTAGCTTCTAACAATTACCCACCATATTGCCGTTCTAAGGCGTTTGCAGAACGTTACATTAATAATAAAATGAAAGATGGCCTTGATGCTGTGGTTATTAGCCCGACAGCTATTATAGGGCCTTTCGATTTTCGACCATCTCGCTTTGGCAGGGTATTGCTGCTGCTCGCCAGGCATAGGATACCTGTACTTATCGATGGCGGCTTTGACTGGGTTGACGTCCGTGATGTGGTAGCAGGAGCAATACAGGCAGAAGAGAACGGGGCAACCGGAAGCAAATATATTCTTTCCGGGCACCGGGCAACTCTTCCTGAAATAGCAGCTATGCTATCAAGTTTATTGAATGTTAGTGCTCCCGGGATAGTCATACCTG
>CAYVML010000010.1:0-4969 GCA_964452475.1 uncultured Dehalococcoidales bacterium | reverse complement strand
CCTGAGGTACTGGCTCGAGCCGGGATACCACTGGCAGCAGCATTTTCCCGTTTCAAAGGCACTGAGCCATTATATAGCAGGGTAGCGATTGAAGCCTTATATAATGGCTGGTCCATAAGCCATAAAAAAGCAACACGGGAATTGGGCTACCAGCCTCGCCCATTACTTGAAACCCTTGACGATACCTTACGCTGGTTTACCGATAACAATTATCTTTCTCATCCTTGATTATCCTGGTACAGGAACAGACATTGGACGAACTGGCATTTTATAACGGACTTATCAGAATATGGTTCTTAGTGGCAGTAGTGCTGTTCATCATTCTATTTTACATCAGGGCTCCCTATGGCCGCTTTTCTCGTATAGGATGGGGCCCTGCAGTAGCCGACAGAGCGGGTTGGCTTATTATGGAAGCAGCTGCTGTTATCGTTTTTACGGTATGTTTTATTAAGGGAAGTAATTCAACAACGACCGCTATATTGATAATGTACCTTTTATGGGAAATACACTATGTTCATCGCGCCTTTATTTACCCATTCAGCCGTCGTAGCAGTACCAGGCAAATTCCCCTGTTCGTCATAGGCGCTGGGTTTCTTTTCAATGTAATAAATAGCTACCTTAACGGGCGTTATATCTTTTCAATATCTAATAGCTACAATAGCGAGTGGTTAATAAATCCGCGCTTTGTGGTTGGTGTATTTGCATTCGTTGCCGGCTTCTTCATTAACCGCCGGGCAGACTATCTTTTAAGCAGTCTGCGAAAATCTGGAGAAAAAGGGCACCGCATTCCTTATGGTGGATTATATCGCTGGATAAGCTGCCCGAATTACCTGGGGGAGCTGATTGAATGGACAGGGTGGGCAGTGATGACATGGTCACTACCGGGTCTGGCATTTGCAGGATGGACTGCTGCTAACCTTATTCCACGAGCACGAGCAAATCATAAGTGGTATCTCAATCATTTTCCTGATTATCCTCCATCACACAAGGCTCTTTTCCCGGGAATTTGGTAGCTAGCGAACATAATCTATCTCCTTTATATGGTTAACGTAGTGGTATAGCCAGTATAATCAGTTGACGCCATCGCATATTTGAATTAGCATGATAACACTATTACAAAATCCAGTGTTTTTTAAAATGTGAGAGGTTAATATGGATAAGAATTAAACTAATTCTCAGTTGCCAATTGAGCGCAATATTGCGATGGAGTTAGTACGTGTTACTGAGGCAGCGGCTATGGCTGCTGCACGCCATTTGGGTAAGGGCGATAAAAATCTTGTAGACGAGGCAGCAGTTACGGCCATGCGGCATGTCCTGGGCTTTATCCATATGGATGGAACTGTAGTCATCGGGGAAGGGGAAAAAGACCAGGCCCCCATGTTATATATAGGAGAGCGTATTGGCGATGGCCTGGATTTACAGGTTGATATTGCTGTTGACCCGATTGACGGGACAACCTCAGTTGCCAGAGGGCTTCCCGGAGCTATCTCCGTGATAGCGCTTTCGGATAAGGGCACAATACACTGCCCGAGAGACTTTGTTTATATGAATAAGATTGTTACCGGGGCAGAGGCAAAAGCTGCCATAGATATCGATGCTCCAGTGGCGGAAAATCTGAAGAACATAGCCAGAGCAAAGCAGAAAAAGATATCGGAGATAACCGTGGTGGTTTTAGACAGGCCACGCCATGAGCAGTTATTGTCCGATATTAGAGATGCCGGAGCCAGGGTCAAGTTGATTTCCGATGGTGATATTGTAGCCAGTATAGAAGCAGCTTTGCCTGCAAGAGAGGTTGATGTACTCATGGGTATCGGAGGTACCCCTGAAGGAGTCCTTTCGGCTGCAGCGATACATTGTATTGGAGGTGGCCTTCAATGTAAGGCCTGGCCCCGCGATAACAGGGAAAGAGAGATTGCTATAGCAGCGGGAGTTGATGTTGATAAGGTCTATAAGACGGAGGACTTGATAAGTTGTGACGATGTGTTTTTCGCAGCCACCGGGGTCAGTAGCGGTGAATTACTGAAGGGGGTACGTTATCTTAGCGGTGGCGCACGGACTCAATCAATTGCCATGCGTAGCCGTTCCGGAACCGTTCGCTGGATAGATGCCTGGCACAACTTTAATAGGCTTGATAAGCTCAGCAGCTTTGAACTCCATTGAAGGAAGTTCATATCTTTATTCCCTCATCATTCCAGGTGCTGCATAATGCCCTTGAATCAAAATTGATTGGATAAAGAATGGGTAATGACTGGACTGAGCTTATTGAGCTAGAGGTGAGTGACCCACATACCTGTCCACCAGCTCTACTGTATTTACCACGCCCAGCTTCTGGAATAGGAAGCAGAAGCGTTCTTCTAGCACATTCCGAAGTTCTGTCAAATTCTCTTCCGGGATACTCCACATTTCCTTTTTGAAGTCGCCAAATGCCCTCTTTCGAGTCTTGTAGAGGAACTGGTCCCTGGTATCGCCTGGCAGTTTTTCGCTGGCATACTTCTCTATAAGATGCTTATAGATTCTATCCAGCAACTCCCGAGGGAAATAGGAGCCATCGTAGATGAGGTTCTGAAACCCGGTGGCCAAATGCACTTCTATGGCATCAGCTTTCGGGAACATGTCAAATGCTTCGTCAGGTAGGGTAGAGGCGCCATGTTGCACGGCACCACCCATGCCATATTCTAACCTTGCTACTCTGGAAATGTCTTCGAGTGCTTTAAAATCAACCTTAACACTGGCGACTGAACCATTTGCTAACACAACCCCGCCATGAGTGGTTCCGGTTTGTATGCTAATTTTTGAGATCCCTGCGGTATCCGGGTCTAGCCGTCGTAAATAACCGGTCATAAAAGCCCGAAGGTCAGCAACGGTGCTATTGCTTTTACCTACTTCACCGATCTCACCGCCGATGGAAATGGTTGTTCCTTTGGGCTCTATTTTACGTATTAAGTTGGTCATATCAGCTGTTATACGGCAGTTCTCTCCCTGCTGCTCTTCAAGTGTATGCTGCTCCAGGTCCACTAAGGTAGATGCATCTATATCGATATTGAAAAAACCAGCGGCTACTGCCTCCTGGGTCACCTCTTTCACGGCTTTAAGTTCCCTATCGGCGTCTGAGCCGTATCTTTTCCGGTTAATCTGAAAATGGTCTCCCTGCACAAAAACTGGCCCCTTAAAGCCTTCCCTCAGGGCGGCAGCTAAAATACAGCTGGTATACTCCTCAGGTCGCTGTGCAGTATAGTCTATCTCCGAACGGGCAAGCTCGAAGATAAAAGCACCGACCTTGTTTTTTATAGCTGCCTTGAAGATAGCCCTAGCAACTTGATAGGTGATGCCGCGGATATTTATCGCCGGTACCGTTACGCTGCTGTAAAGCCCTTTACCTGCAGCGCTATAAAGGCCCTGGATGCTGGCAGGATAGATACCTTGACTGAGAGCCAGCCGCTGAATTTCCTGCCGATGCTCTTTTATGGCAGTAGTACTATCAGCAAAGACGGCGCCCTCTATTAACGAATCAATTTCATTTTTAATAGTAATGTGTATGCTCCTTTCAGGGTTTTTACCCCGCTTCATCTGCCAGCCATATCTCTGGCTTGCTTCTCTTCCACCCTCTCTTTATGTCTTTCATGTTGGCTGCATTGAGCTGCCCATGACCTTTACCAACGGACAAAATATTATCTTACTATTGCTATAGCATGTCAACCTGGTCTACTGGTTTATATGATTACAGCCATTATATCGTGTTAGTATTGAACAGTAAGAATACTACAGCGTAGACTGGTTACTTAAGTGATTGTAAGGAAACAGGCAGCCGGAGATATGGTAAAGGTTATTGGAGAACCAGGGACTGAACGTGCGAGTTGTCTGAACGACTGTCAGGTCGACGATGATTAAGCGCTTTTCCCTGTATGGATTCCTGAAGAACCAGCGGTACTTTGAACCGTTCATTATTCTTTTCTTTCTTAAGCAGGGGCTTTCTTTCACCCAGATTGGCTTTCTCATTGCCTTCCGGGAGCTGTTCATTAACCTGATGGAGATTCCCAGTGGCGCAGTGGCTGATTTATTTGGACGCCGTCGAAGCATGGTTTTATCATTTGTTGCTTATATCATTTCCTTTGCAGTATTCGGTTTCAGCCAATGTTACTGGCACCTCTTTATTGCCATGTTCTTTTTTGCCATTGGCGAGGCATTCCGCACCGGTACCCACAAAGCGATGATATTCACCTGGCTCCGCAGCGAGCAGCGGCTTGATGAAAAGACCAGAGTCTATGGATACACTCGCTCCTGGTCAAAAATCGGGTCTGCGGTTTCCACTGTGCTGGCAGTTGCTTTCGTGCTGCTGACCAACAACTATGCTTATGTCTTCTTTTTTACCATCATTCCGTATACTGCAGGACTGATTAATCTTATGACCTATCCCAGCAAACTGGAGGGTCAACCAGGTGGAGAAATGGGTCTCCGTGATGTTGTGGGGCATCTCCGGCATTGTCTCCGTACCACGCTGGTTATCGGGAAACTGCGTCGTTTAATCGTAGAGTCAATGTCTTTTGAAGGTGTTTATAAGGCAGTTGAAGGCTACCTTCAGCCTGTAGTGAAGAACATGGCGTTGCTGCTCCCGATTTTCATCTGGTGGGGAGAGACACGGCGTAGTGCGGTGGTGATAGGGATGGTGTACGTTATCCTGTACCTGGTCTCTGCCTATGCCAGTCGGAGCTCTCACCTCCTGACCAGCCATGCTGGAGGAGAAGAGAGAGCAAGCCGACTGCTCTGGAAGGTGGCTTTTATTCTTTATCTTGCACTTATTCCGTTGCTGTACTTTGAGTATTATTACGTAGCAGTTGTCGGCTTTATCGCCCTGTCTCTCATTCAAAACTTCTGGCGCCCCATCTTAATAAGTCGGTTCGATGCATATGCGAGTGAGACAGAAGGTGCCACCGTGCTGTCTATTGAGAGTCAGGCAAAATCAGTCTCCACA
>CAYVML010000009.1:0-18617 GCA_964452475.1 uncultured Dehalococcoidales bacterium | reverse complement strand
CACCAGACCCCTTGAGGATAGCGGGACCCAATCTTAATATCGCCCCTATCCTGTCCTAACAATGGGGGCTACTTCAATGCACGCTCATAATTATCAATCATAGTACGGGAAGTGAACATAGACTCTGCTCTGGTCTTTTAGTTTGAGTCGTTTAGCTGATTTACAGCTGTGGGAATTTGCCTGGCTACTGACTCTGTGGCTTTCTTAATCTCTGCTTCATCACCCAGGTAATGATGGCTTATGGCTTTCAGGTCATCGTCTAATTCGTAGACTAAGGGGAACCCGGTAGGAATATTGAGCCCTAAAATTTCATTATCAGAGATATCGTCAAGATATTTAACTAGAGACCGGAGGCTATTCCCGTGAGCAGAGATAAGAACGTCTTTCCTAGTCCTCAAACTCGGCACGATTGCTTCATACCAGTAGGGAAGCACCCTGTTGAGGGTATCCTTGAGAGACTCGGTAGCAGGCAACTCGTCCGCATTCAGGTGAGCGTAACGCGGGTCGAATTTTGGATGCCGCCTATCTGTCTCGTCTAAGGCAGGTGGATGTACATCATAGCTACGCCGCCACCTTTGAACCTGTTCATTGCCATACTTTTCAGCCGTAGCTCGTTTATTAAGACCCTGGAGATTACCGTAGTGTCTCTCGTTAAGTCGCCATGAACGATACACCGGAATATACATAAGGTCCATCTCATCCAGAACAATCCACAATGTTCTGATAGCTCGCCTGAGTACAGATGTGTAGGCCATATCAAAAGAGTAACCTTCAGCTTTTAGCAGTCTGCCAGCACGCTGAGCCTCTTGAATGCCATGAGCTGAAAGGGCAACATCCGTCCAGCCGGTAAACCTGTTCTCCTTATTCCACAAACTCTCTCCATGTCTTAGCAGAACTAAAATTGACATCACTTTCCCCTTTATCATCGGCTGTAGAAAGGTCACCAGTTGACCGCTATCGTAGTTGGCAAATCGACACCCCTATACACCAGAATTCTCCTCCAGGTCTGTTTTATATATTACGGCTTCAGTCTAATTCTAGCTAGCTATTTTGTCAAAGACAGGTACATGCTGGGCATGATAAACGGGGAAATAGACTATAGGGTATCTTCACATTGCTAAAATTCGCAGCCCAGTGTTACCCATGTGGTCAGCCAGCACATATTCTTGACCGCTTTCCACAGTAGGCTTATAATTTGCATTGCTATTACCGCTGTAAAACCTGGTTCCATAGAACCGTTCAGGTTCTCATGGTAAGTGATGGTGGAGGAAGAAAAGAAATGCCTATTTACGAATACAGTTGTACTCAATGCGGAGAGAAATTCGAGGCCCGCCAGCCGTTTGGGGCAGATGGCTCAAGACTCACATGCCCCAGTTGCCATACTCCTGGTCCAAAGAAAGAGTTCTCCGGGTTTTGTTTCACAGGTACAGAGGGCAGAGCTTCTTCGGGGTCGAGTTGCTCCACCTGTACCAGCGGCAACTGCTCAAGCTGTTCCCTTTAATATACCGCCAGTGAAAGCTCCCCTGAGCAGTAATTGTTAAGGACGATGAATCTTAAAATCACCGCGATCTATGCTTTCTCTACCGGTAAAGTATATATCCCTGTACTACACACCGACCATCCATAAGCAGCCCTGGCCTGGAAAAGGAGTATTTTTTGAATAACAACAGGTTTCCCCATGTATTCTATGGGTACTACGTCATTGCCTCATTTATACTCATCCTTACATTCATTCATGGGCTCCATGCCAGCTATGGTATCTTCTTCAACTCCCTGCAGGAAGAGTTTCAATGCACCAGGGCAGCGATTTCTGGTGCCCATTCGATAGGCTTCCTGATTGGCGGTTTTTCCGCCATCATACTTGGTCGGCTCTCTGACAAGATTGGACCTCGTATTATTCTTACCATTGCTGGAATCATATCCGGCCTGGGATACTTCCTGATGTCACAGATGAGTTCCCTGTGGCAGCTCTACCTGTTTTATGGACTGATAGTCAACATCTGGCCAATGTCTTCAGACGTCATTGCACTCTCCACCGTTGCGCGCTGGTTTGTAAAACGCAGAGGGTTTGCCAGTGGACTGGTAAAAGCCGGCACCGGCCTGGGAATGATGCTGATGCCCATACTGGGAAGCTTCCTTATCTACACACAGGGGTGGCGAATGACCTACTTCATCATCAGCATATTACTTGTCGCCTGTGTCGTTCCACTAAGCCAGCTCTTACGAAGGGACCCCTCCCTCAAAGGGCTTACCCCCTACGGGGTGGAGCAAGGCCTAGTATCTGATTCAATAAAGGGAGGTTATGACTTCAAGGAAGCATTACATACCAGACAATTCTGGATGCTCTGCGTTACTATGCTCACCATCTGGTTCTGTGCAAACAGTCTGATAGTGCATCTTACTCCGCATGCGATTGATTCTGGCTTCTCCCCATCCAGGGCTGCAAGGCTTATTTCTATACTCGGCGGGGTGAGCATCGCAGGAAGAATAGGTGTTGCTACTCTCGGTGATAGGATTGGCCTGCGAAAAGCACTGCTTGGCTGTTTTATATTAACGTTGCTGATGCTTTCGTGGCTTTATTTCTCAAGCGAATACTGGCAGCCCGTTCTCTTCGTCCTGATATATGGCTTCGGTCATGGTGGTTTCTTTGCCCTGATAGTCCCGCTCTTAGCAGAGATGTTTGGTACAAAGTCCCTTGGCTCACTGTTCGGTATTGTTACATTCTGTGCAACTGTAGGTGGCGCCGTGGGCCCATTCCTTCTTGGAATGGTATTTGACAACACTGGAAGCTACAAGATAGCATTCCTCATACTTATCGCCATAATAGCTATTGGCTTCTCTCTTGTGCTGCTGCTCAAACCCGTCAAGAAAAAAAACGTTTTGGAAATAGCATGATAAACAGGAGGCCCCGGAGATATTGGAATTTATTAAGCTTGCGGAAGGTGGCCAGAACGGGTTTCCTTGTGAATCAGGTATTCCCTTTAGCAGTAAGCGCTAATCCGGGCCAGCTGGTTATTTATATTTCCAGATAGTCCCTTCGGGATTATCTTCAATAATGACGCCAGCATCATTCAAACCATTCCTGACCTTATCAGCCAGTTGCCATTGCTTTTCTCGGCGGAGGTCGTCACGCACCGAGACCAGCAGGTCAATAAAAGGTTCAGCGCCCGAGACCTTCTTCGCCTCTCGTTTCAGGGTAAGCCCCAGTAACCCAGCCAGCTTAATAAGTGTCCCCTGCGCCTCACTCACCCGCATCCCCTCCTCTGTGGCGCGGTTTATCTCCCTCGTCAGGTCAAAAACCACCGCCAGTGACTGTGCCGTATTGAAATCGTCATCCATGACCTCAACGAATCTTTTTTCGAAAGAGGTGGCATCGAGGCTCGCTATACTGGTGTCATCTGCCCCTTTTCGCTCCAGTGCCACCCGCAGACGCTCTACCGCCTTCTCGCTATTTTCCAGTGACTCATCGCTGAATAGCAACGGATTACGGTAATGTGAACTGAGGATGAACAGGCGGATGGCATCGGGACTGAAACGCTGCAGCATCTCCTTAACCGTCACCAGGTTGCCCACGGACTTGCTCATCTTCTGTTTATCCAGTTGCAGCAGTCCGTTATGTATCCAGTAGTGAGCGAACGGTGTCACCCCAGTATAGCTTTCCGACTGGGTTATCTCGTTCTCATGGTGTGGAAATATCAGGTCCTGCCCACCGCCATGTATATCAATGCTGTCGCCAAGATAACGCAGCGCCATGGCACTGCACTCTATATGCCAGCCAGGTCTACCCCGTCCCCAGGGGCTCTCCCATGATGGTTCACCTGGTTTCGATGCCTTCCATACTACGAAGTCCAGCGGATGGTCCTTCTCCACACCAAAAGCGCAATCGCGAGTTATCATATCTGACAGCTTGCGGTGGCTCAGTTTTCCATAGTTGGGAAACTTCTGTACACGGTAATAAACACTGCCCCCTGATTCATAGGCATAGCCTTTATCTATTAGCCCCTGCACCATCTCTATTATCTTCGGCACTTCCCTGGTGGCATACGGATATATATCAGCGTGCTCGATATTGAGGGCATCCATGTCAACGAAATAGCCCTTTATATATTTTTCGGATAGCTCTGACGAGCTTATGCCCAACTGATTTGCACGCTCGATTATCTTGTCATCTATATCGGTGAAATTTTGTACGTGCTTGACTTTATAACCACGAAATCTCAGGTAACGCTTGATGACGTCGAAAACCACGTAGCTCATGGCATGCCCGATATGACAATCAGCATATACAGTAACCCCGCAGACATACATGGTTACCACATCTCCCTGTGGCTTGAATTCTTCTTTTTGTCCCGAAAGAGTATTAAAAACTTTCACCGCTGTCCTCCTGATTCGACATTATCGATTATTGCCTGCCCCGTCACGCTGTTTAATTCTAACAGATTCCAACGTTTGACGTGAATGACGGGAATGTATCATGTCGATGTTATACGATTTAGCCCTTTTCTCATTGCTTATGTCTATTAGCTTATAATTGATGAGCTGGTTTGTTAATAATATTTTTTTTTAAACTTTGGAATTAATAAATTCTAGGCGTCATTGCGAGCGCAGCGCGGCAATCTGTGGGTTGAGAAGTGCTAATTCCTCAAATCCTCACAGCCTCACCTCCCCCAGATTGCTTCGTCGCCTATCGACTCCTCTCAATGATGAAGAGATAGGGCGCTCCCCGCATGGACACCGGGGTTAGTACCCACACAAGTATGTCATTACAGATAAATGGTAAATAACATGGGCGCCCTTATTAAAAATTAAAGGGGTGCAGTAACGGGGGATCGTCCGCTACATGCACCCCAGAGAACAAGGAGGCAAATTACAAAGCCGGATTCTCCACACGGCCAACGAATAGCACCGCAGCAGTCTCCAGGTCACGAATGAGGAATAGAAACGGGCGATCAATGGTAAGCTCCAGGGGAGGCTGAGGCATGGCTGTCATTTCCATAACAACTGCCGTAGCCGCTGCCGCCTCTGTACCTGCCTCATCAACCGAGACAAATGCCTTGTGAATTACATCTCCGATGAATAAATCGTCGTTTCCCGTCATGCCTGAAAAGTCAGCCTCGCTGGAAAAAGCAACCGGCATTCCCATACCTGCCAGCGTGTCGACCAGCCCGAAGCTGGATTCATACTCAAACTTCGGCATGGTCAGGGCTATCTTCCTGCGGCCAAGTTCACCTACTATGTCATTCACCAGCCCTGCATTAAGCAAATTCTCGAATTGCTTTATCTGACCGGCGTCAGGAAGCAGTATCACCATGGATAGCTCGCCACCATCATATGGTAACTCAACTGCCTGGTAGCCATCTCCCGCGGTATATCCAAATGATTTAGTCTGACTCATCATCAGCACGGTAATATCACTGCCGTCAAGCAGGTAAAAAGAGCCATCACTGGTAGCATTTTTTTCGAAAGGATACATCCACGCTGCATTGAAGTAGATGGCGATGGTAAGCACCAGCCGGGTAAGAGAATCAATAGCGCCTTGTGGTATTAGGTCCTTTATACGCTCTTCTGTCTGATCGCTAACCCAGTCATTTATGGTGGCCCGGGATTCCTCGGGCTGGCTTACAAAATCAAGCAGCCGCAGTCCTGCCCCATAATTCACCGCCAGCACATCCAGGAATTCAGGCAGGAACTTGTAACCCTGCTGCCCCCAGATGGCATTAACGACGTTGAGCCGAAACCCCTCTCCATCCTTACCTGCAGCACCTTCGCCACGCTGATTAAGCTCTATCCCCAGTCCATTAAACGCCGGGTGCAGTTTTTGCTGGTGGAGCAAAAAACACAGCGTGTCCGCCATCTGCGTTTCAGTCTCACCACGTGCCCCAGCATAGGTCATAGCCAGTGCAACGGAGATGCTATACGGGGAGTAGAACAGATTTCCATCCTCAGCAGCCAGTGCCCGGTATAAATCGAAAGCAAACTCGCTATTCCCCTCGCTCAGCGTATCCATGTCAGTTTGAGCCACGTCCGGTGCTGTTTCTCGTTGTTTGTCCGACTGCAATACATCGCTCGATACGGGTTGAGCACAACCCACCAGGCTCAGCACTAACACTGCAATCAGTAGTACCGTACATGCCTTTTTTATTTTCATATCAGATACCTCTATCTCTCTGCTTCCCGGTTTCATAGCTTACAGCTATCACCAGTGATACGTCCTTATTTATGGTTTCTATCCCATATAACGAAATATCTGTATTTTAGTTTACGGCTTAAGATTGCTTCGTTGTTTGAGTAGCGAAGCGTAACAAAATCACTATGCAGGCACTACATACACTGAGAGGCAAGAGGGAAACTCACAGTCGTGGTAGATGGTATTCTCTGCTACCACTATGCGCCTGCCTTTTCCAATCGGCTCACCTGTATTCGGGTTCACATCAAAGCGCGGGAAGTTACTGCTGGAAATATCCAGGCGTATTCTATGTCCCTGCTGGAACAGATTACAGGTAGGATAGAGTGTAATATTGAATTGATATATTTTTCCGGGCTCCATCAGTTCAGCCTGTTCGCGTGAACTACGATACCTGGCACGTATAATGCCCTCGGTCAGGTTCAGTGCATAGCCCTGGGGATAGTCCTCATTCGCTGGATAAACATCAATAAGCTTGGCGGTGAAATCGGTATCCACCGCTGACGATGATGCCCACAGCTTTACTTCCACCGGTCCAATTACTTCAACGTTATGTTCCAGCGGAGTGGTCTGAAATACCAGCACATCTGGTCTAGAGCTAAGAGGCATATATGGCATCTTACAACCAAAGCATTCAGGGCTTTCAAGCTGGTTCACGCCACCCAGCGGACAAACCGGCTCCCGTCGCTCCCAGACCTCATAGTCATGATGAGACTTTCCTGCCAGCGTTGCTGGCGGTCGTAAATACTGCAAGGAGGAGATACCACCACCAATGGTGGGCACTGGATGAGTAGGGTCAAATCTATAGGCAGTACAGCAATGTATATCCCGAGGAAGTGTTATGTCAAGTCTACTATTGCCATGCAGATAAAAGATGCTCTGAATTGCATTCGGCAGTGGCCACTGCTGCTCATCCCTCCAGTAGCCACCATGGTCAAGATGCCCTTCTTCGGTCTTTCGCCCGCTGCCCCCACCCATTACAAAGATTCGCACCGGTTCTTCACGGTCGATACCGTTGTCGACATCCTTTAACCAGCGGTCAAACCAGCGAAGGTGCATTTCATCCATGGAAGGCAGGGCTGCATCAGAGCCCAGCTCTGCATCGCCGGCACAGGAAAGCTCAGTATTATAGGTGCCATGCGTCCACGGTCCCATAATCAACTTTATATGACTCTGCTTCGCCTTTTGCAGAGCCATGTAAGTCTCCAAGGTGGAGCGGGTATAAGAATCGTACCAGCCACCGCATAGATACACCGGTATATCGGCATGGTCCTCCAGGTATTCCTCGATAGCCAGACCTGGTCCTTTCCAGAAATCATCGTAATCAGCATGGCTAATAAAATCCAGACAGAACCGTTCATAGTCTGGCAGCAGTGACAGCGGAGTCTGTCCCTCCCGAAAAGGCATTCGTGTAAGCCAGTGCCGAAAGTCAGTATTGTTAAGCAGTTTATCAATCCAAGGTTTCTTCTTAAGTCCCCTGCTATTATTTAACGCAGCATGCCAGAAAGCCCAGGCAACCCAGCGCAATTCAAGGGCGCCTCCCTGTCGCACCGAGCTTGTATGTGCGTTCCAGCCACCCATGGTAGGAATCATGCAGCTCAAGTGGGGAGGATTCAGCGTTGCCGCAGCGCTCTGTACCCAGGATTGGTACGAAGTACCATACATGCCTACTCTACCGTTAGACCACGGCTGACTGGCTATCCACTCAATCGTATCATAGCCATCCTCCGCCTCGTTCGCCAGGAGGTAAAGCTCACCTTCAGAGGTGAAGCAGCCTCGGCAGTCCTGCTCCACCACGATATAGCCATGCCGCGTAAAGAAAGCAGCACGTTCTGGCTTTTCCGCCCTGTCCTTACCATAGGGGGTGCGCTCCAGTAAGGTTGGCAACTTCTCCTCAAGTGGCTGTCCTTCCCTCGCTGGACGATAAATATCGCACGCCAGGTGTACCCTATCACGCATGGAGACCATCCTATCCTTTTCAATAACTACATCCCAGTACTGCTCTGCCATCACATCTTCCTCCTGTAAATTCCTGAAGCCTACTTATAGCCCATCTATATCATGCTGTCAATGCAGTTGCCCTTTTCTCAGCACAGTTTGCCACGTCGCCCGCGGCTCCTCTCAATGACAAAGGTTATCATTCCTGCGAAAGCGGTAATCCACCCCCTTAATTTCATCAGCGCCTGATAGCTTCTTATACAGACAATCCTGTATACGCTAAGTAGAGGACATTTCTAAAGAGTCTTGACAAAATCCCATGTAAGCTATTGACTTTACGAAAGTAATAAATTACCCTTCTTAAGTAAAGGAGGTGATGCGCTTGGAAGGGAAGATAAAGAAGCTCATCAAGGATCGAGGTTTCGGTTTCATCACCGCTGAAGATGGCAAGGACGTTTTCTTCCACCGCTCTTCTTTAGTTGGAGAAGATTTTGATTCTCTAGAAGAGGACATAGTTGTCAATTTCGACCTGGAAAGAGGACCCAAAGGAAATCGGGCGGTGAACGTAAAAGTCGGTGGTCCATTTCAAAGAAAAGAAGGAGGTGAACCTATGCAAGCATACTGTATGAAATGCCGGACCAAGAGGGAGATGAAAAACCCAAAGGCTATAACAATGAAGAACGGGAGACCGGCAACCCAGGGTGTGTGCCCTGTATGTGGGACTAAGATGTTCAGAATAGGAAAGGGCTGAAGTCCTTCCTCAAATTGAAAGGGGGTCGTGGAAAGAAAACCACGACCCCCTTGTTATTTCAGGTTGAGTTCTAATTTGATATTCTACTTTAGTATTTTATACCTCCTGCTTATCAGCAAATAAGCAGCTGGAATAGCGATCAATAAAGCAACCCATGGAGCATAGAGAGCCAACTTAGCTATTGGATATACCTCACCACCAACCCCAATTGTATATGGATGTATGTAGTCAACCCTGGTAGCGGTTCCATTCTGACATGACCCACCACTCGCTGTGAGACTTACTGTGAATGGTCCAGGATAGTTGTAAACATGCACCGGGTTCTGCTCATTGCTGGTACCACCGTCTCCAAAATCCCAGCTCCACGAGGTGGGATCACAACCAGACTCATCGGTAAACTGTACTTCCAAAGGTGTTGCACCTATTATCGGCGTGGCTGTAAATTCCGACCATAAACAGGGAGGCCCTTCATAGTTTGTATAATATACCTCCCAAAAGCTCCATCCTCCATCCCTAAAGTCAGCCCAGACGATATGAGCCTTGCCATCAGAATCCACATCCAGGTTAATTACTGACCAGGGGCTCCATCTTATGTGAGTTTTTTCTGTTATCAGCGCAGTATCAGCTACAACACTGTTCCCATAGCAGTCTACCACCATATAATGAATATAGGCAGGGCCACCCTCCCCTTCATGTTCCTCGTCCCATGTTATATGGATATAGTAACTACAACCCATGGCACTGCTGGGGTTGTTGGACTTGACTCCATCGTTAGGAGTCAGTGCTTTATCGTCGATAACTGTGATAATAGATTCGTCTGCAGCATCACCATTCTGGTCATCCAGTCCTGGATCAAGTTTCGTATAATATATTTCAGTATCCAGGCCTCTTTTATCATGCCATATAATATTTACCATGTCCTGAGAATCGACCGTAACCGATGGACGCTTGGAATTGTAGCCATCGTCAGCTGTTACCATAGTAGCATCAACCAATGTACTACCATTGCTGCCATCGAGCATCTGATAATAAATCTCGTAGGAACTCCCCAGACTGTTCCAGGCTATATGGGCATCATTATTGGAGTCGACTGCTATAGAATAGTGGTCTGTTGAGACATACCCCAATACTATTGGGTCGATAGTAACATTCCCCGCATTATCCATCTGCATATAGCAAAGCCCTTGGTAATAGCTGTAAAAGATAGCATGTATGTTATTGTTACTATCAACGGCGATTTGCGGGATTCTAGCTTCTAAATAGGTTAATTTTAGATGCTTTCCCATGGTTATTACAGCTTCTTCAGCAGAATCTCCATCCCGGTCATCCAGATAAGGGTCCAGCTTTGTATAGAACAATTCAGCATATTCCCCATTGCACCATACTATATGTACCTTATCCTCTGAATCAACCGCAATATCGGACTCAGCAAAATCTAATACTACACTTATTAATGTATCATCGATAAGGGTATTCCCGTTGTTATCCAGCATGGTGTACCATAGTCCTATGCTTGGCTCGCCATTTCCAACATCTTGTGGACCTCTCTCAGAATCCCATGCAGAAGAGAAATCTCGCATCTCTGCTGATTCTTCACTCATACTCAGAGCCCCCAGGCCAACGTCAACACAATAAGCTATATGGACATTACCCATAGAGTCGACTGCTACCACTTGATGGTCGGCAATTTGCTCGAAATCGGTCACCCTTATTTCAGAACCCTGTTGTGCAAAGACAGGCACTGCTGAAGAAATTATCATAATAGCCGCCATCAATACGGCAGCTGTGATACGCATTTTATTCCTTTTCACTGAACTCATTTTCCCCCTTTATGACACCAGATACAATCACCTGTAAACCCGTTCTTATGTTAGTTTAGGGTATCGATATTGTCAATGCTTTTTTTAATGACTTTTAATGATTTTTGTAAAATAAAGCCATTATCTCTTGGAAAAATGGTTTGAGTCTACTCAAACCATTAGCCTGTCTCAAGGCTGGAAGCCAGTTTAAAGGTTCTATCTATTGAATGCGATGAGCTATCGGTTTCATATAAATAAATTTGACAGGCTTTAACCGCAATAGAGTACAATGGGAATAGCTCATTGTTATAACCGAGGTTGTAATGATGAGTATAAAATGGTTTAGAAACCTGATAAGGAGGAAAATACAATGGAACATGATACATCATCCGGTTTTTTTAGCGGCTTCCTGATGGGCATCATCGTAGGCGCTGCTATCGGCTTTCTCTATGCACCCCATCCCGGAAAGGAGATGAGAGAAATAGTCAAGGACAGCGCAGCTAAAATCAAGTCAAAAACAGCCGAAATAGCTGAAGAGGTGAGAGAGAAATCCCATCCCAGGGAGGGCAAAGCTTCTTAAAAGTAGCTTCTACCGCCAGAGCATTTTGTGCAGAATTTCAATACGTTGCGAACCAGGTGCTTCGCGATATAGACCCGTTTAGGAGACATCCAGAAGTGATTGAAATTTGGTCCACGAATTTTTCCCATGATATTGGGAGCCGAATTCAATAAGAAAGAGCAATAGAAATCAAATAGAACGGTTATCCTTTAGTCAATACATCATAGAGGCGTGCAACGTTCATCCTCTGTAGTTCCGGACCCCTCTTTTCATTTCCAGGCGCCATCGGGTAGCGGTCAAGTAAGGATATTCTGGATAACGCTTCTTCCTTAGTCCAGCCCCTGTCGATCGCTCTTTGTACTGTATTAACCCATTCCTGGATGAAATTGGATTGTTCTATTAGATAGCTCTTGTCGCAGATTTCTCCGTGACCCGGTACAATACGGTCCACGTCCAGCTCGCCTATCCTCTTTAGTGACTGCTGCCAGGTGCCCGGGTCTGCTTCATGGAGAAAGGCTTGAACCTTGCAGAATATATTATCTCCGGCAAAAATAACTCTCTCCTCCGGAATCAGTATGCCAATTCCACCGGCACTATGACCCGGTAAATGAATTAATTCAATAGTAGGCTTACCAGGATAAATTGTGAGCTTTTCCGAGAAGGTGATTGTGGGAGCATTTATATGATATTCAGAAACCAGCGAGAGTCCATCAGTGTCTATCTCCTCTACCCGTGCCATAAGCTGCTTCAAATCCGCTTTCAGAATCGCTTCTCTCGCTTTCTGATGGGCAATGATTGGAGCATTAAAGAAAAAATTGCCAAAAAAGTGGTCTCCATGCGAATGAGTATTAATTAAATAGCTGATTTCCCCTTCCTCTTCAATCCGTTTTCGCCAGGCTACCGCATCCGTAGGTCTCTGGGGCGAATCCACCATCACTATGCCCTGCCCGGTTGTTATATAGCCAACATTGGCTCCCTGATATCCGGTTTCTACATAAACATTAGCTGTCAGTTGCATAATTCCCTCCTGCTTAAAAACATGATAACTTACATCCAGTATTTAATCACTTAGATTCAAGCACATAGTGCTACGGGCAAGTCTATCGAATCGAAAAAACAATAATACAACTGAACCGGTTGTTGAAGCAAGCCAGAATTAAAAAATAGAAAGGCTGCCCCCACTGATAAACCTTTCTACTAATGCTGTAGCTATAATCTATGGGCTATATTAATTAACCCTCTTCTCGATATTGTCTATCCTTCTAGCGGCTCTGCCGGCAAGTTCTGAAAAATGCTGCGCATTAATATTTAGTTGCCGTAATCCTTCTATGATGCATTCGTGAATAGCACGATACGACTCAAGAGTGTTCTTAGGAACAAGTGGATTATCCAGCGGCACCGCAACCGTGTAGGTCAAGTCCCAACCGTGAATGACTACCCCACCTCCCGTTGGGCGACGGACAAGTCCAATTTCCTGTTCTCTGCATTTCGCTACATTCACCCCTTCTGCGATTTTTAAAAAGTAACCAAAAGAAAAAGACGGATGGGTCCAGCCATAGAATCTAAGCATTGGGAGAGCATCTTCCTGCTCCTTTTAGAAATATCTCCGTGCACAACTTGTAGTGAATATCCAACATACTACTAAATAATCTAAATGCATTTAATTATCTTTGCCTCTACCTTTAGATCATTATTGGCAGTGAGCCATATTTATCTATAAGCTCAGCAATTCGACTAACCCGCTTTAACGTGCCGTCGAAGGGCAAATTATCGCCCATGCCTGCTATATAATGATCCCCAGGAGCTATTTCTTTGAGCATATTGATCACATAGTTATCAAACTCTTCATCACTGTACATAGGTTCAAAAAGCGTAGAAGGGATTCCTCCCCATACCGTAGCTTTATCTCCCAGCGCTTTTCTCAACTCCGCAGTGGTAACCTGCGTCATCGGATGGGGAGACCACGCCTCAAAAACGTCTATGTTGGTATCCAATAAAAACGGAATCAGCCTTCTATTTTCACCATCTACATGGCAAAAGGAGAATCTTCCATGGGCATGAATAAAATCTGTTATTTCCTGAAACCAGGGAATAAAATATTTTTTAAACACCGGGGTATGTATATCATCACTCCAGTTTCCACACACACGAATAAGTTCAAGGTCAGTAGTATCCACTACCAGTTTATACTGTTTCCTTCGAAGAACCGCTACCAGTTCAATAAGCTCCTCGACCTCTTCAGGATGATCATTCAATTCATAGAAGAATTGTTCATAACCCATTATTACTCTCATAACATGTTGTGCCGGACAATAGCGCATTCCTGCCATCATCATCCCATCCTCCCCAATATCGTCACGTGCTTTTGCATATTGTTCAGGTTTACTTACGGGCACAGTATTCTCTATTAAGTATTTAATCGCAGGATAATCTTCCCTGGTCTTAAAGAGCTTTTCCGTTTCATATCCTATTTGAGCTCCTTCATAAGAATTCAATACTACCTTCCTCTGAATAGTGCCCAGCGGGGTGACAAACTTCGTTGTTGTACAGGGACCCTCCACTTCCTCAATCACCTCCACTCCCGGATACTTCTCTTTAAGTAAGTTATTAAAGCGGTGTTGAAAACCAACGCCTAAATCCTTGAGAATTTCCAGTTCGCTGCATCCCTTATATTTCTCAGGCAAAGTATCATGGGCTGAGTTGTAGTTATACCACAGGTCTATTCGGACTCCCATAGGAACCTTACTCAGACATTCACCCCGGACTGTTGCCAATATACCCTGTTTATGAGTTATCGCCATTCTCTGATTACTTCCTCCCTTTCATTATCTCTTTACATTTAGAAATCGCTTCACTTCTATAATGAGCATAGGTAGCGTCTCCAGCAAGGTTTATATACCCATGTGTAATAAGAGAACGACTACCTATAACCAAGTCACATTACTCAACAGCAGATAAAGCAGGCTAACTTCGTTCCACTCAATCTAAGGCCAGTGGATATTTCCCATACTCCTTTATCGTCTTAATCATAGCTACGTAATTCTCCGGCTTTACTCCAGAATGAATCGAGTTGCTGGACATGCAGATAAGCCCGCCACCTTTGCCTGCCTTCCTGATAACATCCTTCGTTTCCTGTATTACTTCTTCAACAGTTCCAGAAACCAGCGAAAAGGCACAGCTTACGTTGCCACAAAGACAAACTTTATCACCAAACTTCGCTTTGGCTTCAGCCATGTCCATGCCTGCCATCGGGTCTATTGGATGGAGCCCATCCGTACCAGTACCTATAATAAGGTCGTATATAGGCCAGATGTTCCCATCGGTGTGCTTGATAACCGGTACACCACGACTGTGGCAGTATTCCACGATCTTTCTAAATGGAGGAACAAGAAACCTCTCAGTAAATTTACGTGACACCATAGGACCCTGGGTCATCGCCCAATCTCCATTTACAAAGATGATATCAGCCCCAAGATCTATACTATTCTCCACATACCTGAACTGATAGCTGAGCGCAATCTCATTCGCCCTATCTATGAATTCAGGATTCTTTATCATGGCTTTATAATACTGCTTGTCACCTAAGAGATTTTCTTTAGCCACATCAAACACGTCAGTACATGCAACAACCACAGCCCGTTTACCTTTAAATCGCTTTACCAGTTGCTTGAGCCAATCATATCTCCATTCATCATCAGGGTTTGGAGGGACATAGGTATCCATATCCTTCTCCGACTTGATTCCAGCTTCCATTACGATACCTGTTTCTTCTGCGGTGAACTGAGTCACATCACCCCACTGCCCTCGCTTCAATTGCCGGCCCGTTTTGCTTACCCCTAACGGCTCATAGCTCCAGGTATATATGCGCTGATCAATTAGGATAGCATCGGCATCAATTTTATCAATGAAGTCAGCGTATGAAGCGTCAGGGTTACCCATTATGGCATCTCTCACCTTTTTATGTACTCCGTCAAATGTGGGAACTATATCTGGTTCCTGCAACTTTAATGTGGTTAATATTCGCTCTAAGCTTGTCATTTTTCGCATCAGTATTTCCTCCAGTTGCTCTCTCCTCACTAAACATTATGCTCGTTTAATAAGCCTTACATAATTCCTTCTATACTTATAGCAAGAAATTTCTTTATTCTATATACAGTACTTCATTTTAAAAACAGAACTATTCTACAATGTTGCCTACAGAGTTCTCATTAATCGGAAAACTCTACCTGACCTAACTATTAATATAAAGTTCTTAACTTAAATCTTGAAGCGGATATTCTCCATATTTCTTAATGGTTTCAATCATTGCCAGATAATTCTCTGGTTTAACGCCTGAATGAATCGAATTGCTGGACATGCAAATTAGCCCACCACCCTTGCCTGCCTTTCTGATAACATCCTTTGTTTCCTGTATTACTTCATCGACAGTTCCGGAAACCAGCGAAAAAGCACAGCTCACATTGCCACAGAGGCATATTTTATCTCCAAATTTTATCTTGGCGTCTGCCATATCCATACCCGCCATCGGGTCTATTGGATGGAGCCCATCGGCACCAGCACCTATAATTAGGTCGTAAATGGGCCAGACATTGCCATCGGTGTGTTTGATAACCGGCACCCCACGACTATGACAATACTCTACAATCTTGCGAAACGGTGGAACAAGGAATCTCTCAGTAAATTTACGCGATACCATGGGACCCTGGGTTATTGCCCAATCGCCATTCACAAAGACGATATCGGCACCAAGGTCAATACAATTTTTTACGTATCGTAGTTGATAGTTGAGTGCTATCTCGTTAGCCCAGTCTACAAGATCGGCGTTCTTCACCATTGCCCTGTAATACTGCTTGTCACCTAAAATATTTTCCTTGGCCACATCAAAAATATCGGTACACCCAATAACAATCGCACGATTGCTTTTAAATCGCTTCACCAGTTGCTTAAGCCAGTCATATCGCCATTCCTCATCAGGGTCAGGAGGTACATAGTTATCCATATCCCCCTCGGATTTGATTCCAGGTTCCATGACAACACCAGTTTCTTCTGCGGTAAACTGGGTTACATCACCCCATTGACCGCGTTTGAGCTGTCTCCCAGTTTTACTGGTTCCTATTGGTTCATAACTCCAGGTATAGACACGTTGGCTAATTGTGATAGCATCGGCATCAATTTTATCAATGAAGTCAGCGTAAGAAGCATACGGGTTACCCGTTATGGCATCTCGTACTTTTTTGTGAACTCCATCAAAGGTAGGAACCCTATCAGGTTCCTGTAATTTCAGAGTGGTAATTATCCGTTCCAGTCCCGTCATTTTTCGCATCACCATATCCTCCTATTATGCATTCCCAATAAGGGATTCTGCCAGTTTTGCCACTTGAGAGGCATTTTGGGCATAACCATCTGCACCAATTTTATCAGCCCACTCCTGTGTCGTCGGGGCACCACCCACCATTATTTTTATTTTAGCTCTTAGTCCAGCTGCTTTTAGAGCCTCAATTGTCTTAATTGTCTCCGGCATAGTCATGGTCAGTAGTGAGGATAAACCTAGAATTTGATAGTCATCATCTCTTACCACAGAGCAAAATGTCTCAGGATCAACATCTACGCCAAGATCAGTTACGTCCCAGCCTCTTCCTTTCAGCATCATGATAACAATATCCTTGCCTATATTATGTACATCTCCCTGCACCGTACCCATAGCAATCTTCCCCTTAGCTGGCATACCACTCCTACTGAGGACCGGTTCCAGTACTTTAATTGCCCTGGACATGGCTTCTCCTGATACCAGTAACTCAGGAAGAAAATATTCACCTGCCCCGAATAGTTCACCTACTTTCTCTATACCTGGAATTAGCCCTTTATCTAAAACCTGCTTTGCCTCAATATTTTCACTTAATGCTTTTTCGGTTAACTCAACTGCCACATCCTCATCTCCATCTACTATTGCCTTACTTAATTTCGAAAAATCTGCCATAATTCCTCCTTGTTACGGTTCTACAAATACTATTAAAATATGATTAACTGCTGTTGATTTTAATTTACCTGGTTATCATGCGATTCGGCAACCAAATAGCTATCTGTGGATTGAACAAAACGATCATCAAACATATAAACTGTAAGCCTAAAAATGGCCACACTGAGTGAATGACATCCCCCATCGTAATATTTTTAGGTGCTACTCCTTTCATATAAAACATACCCTGCCCAAAGGGAGGTGACATATACGCTATTTGCATATTCATGCTAAAAAGAACGCCAAACCAAACTGGGTCGAAACCAAGCTGGACCACTATGGGAACAAAAATGGGAATGGTCAAGAAGACGATACCAACCCAAGATATCACCATGCCCAGCAATATAAATATCAACTGCATCAGAAAAACGATGCCCAGCGGACTCAAGCCTGATTTTATTAACAATCCTGTCACGAAAGGCCCTCCACCAGCCAGTAGATATACGGATACTAATGCAAGTGACCCGAAACCAACCCACATCATCATACCAACCACTTCAGTGGTTCCAACGAATACTTCTTTTAGCAATGCCCAGTTGAGTTTATGGCGTGTCGCAGCAATACAGAAAGCCGCAAAGGCACCAACGCCTGCAGCTTCTGTGGGGGTTGCTATCCCTCCATAGATAGATCCAAGGATTAATACTATTAATAAAACTGGAAGTATAACTCCTTTGGTTTTGATAATCTTCTGCTTGAAATTGACACCTTCCCGCTGTTCTTTCGGTAGTGGAGGAGCAAGACTGGGGTTTCGGAGTACTCTTGTCAATATATATGTTATGAATGAGGCGGAGAGAAGAAGTCCAGGAAAAACTCCCCCAATAAACAGTTTACCAACTGATACTCCTGCTGTGGCACCATAAAATATGAAAACCATGCTGGGAGGAATAAGTTGCCCAAGACCAGCACCAGCCATTATTGATCCCATGGAAAGGTACTTGTCATAGCCACGTTCAAGCATACTGGGTAATGCAATAATTCCAAGTGTAACCAGCGCAGCACCAATAATACCACTCATAGCTGCCATTATAGTGGCAGCTATGACTGCCGATATTGCTAAACCTCCTCCAATTGGACCCATCCATATTTGTACGGCATCAAAGAGGTCTTCTACTACTCCCGCTTTAGCGAGTACTCGTGCCATAAGAATAAAGAGAGGTCCGATAACGAAAATATAATTTCTCATCACATCAACCATACGGCTTACTGGAATACCAAGGCTACTGGGCCCCCAAAGCATTAAAATAAATACACAGGCAAGAGCCCCAGTTGTAAAAGCAAATGGCAATCCAAGTAAGAGCAATACTGTCATGCCAACAGCAATTAATATGGTCAGTGTTGTAATATCTATATCCATTAAAGTTCTTCCCCTT
>CAYVML010000008.1:0-19160 GCA_964452475.1 uncultured Dehalococcoidales bacterium | reverse complement strand
GTCTAAAACGAATCCTTAAGGATTTATTTCCTCCGATGAAAAATCACTTTATGATTGAACCTAAAACGGGGTACCCTTCAAATGATAAAAAAACTAACATTATGATTTGCCCAAAGATGGGGACAGGTCAGAATGCGCTGATGGTTAATGAGGCTATGGATATGGTGGAGGAATACGTCAATCAGGCTATCGAACCACTGGAGCAGGCGAAACTCGTCGCTACAGAAGCTAGGAAAATTCCCAACCTGCCAGGGTACATCGACCAGCACTTTTTTCGTCTCATTGGCGAAATCGAGCGGGTTACTGGCGGGATATTACCCTGGAACCAGCAGCCACATCCGGGAAATGTCCGAGCGGCGATTACTTCAGTTCGTAAGTCTATTCCAGGTGGGACGGTAGAGGCTGAAAAGCAAAAACTCGACAACGGCAAAAAACTCAGCCTGGTGAGATAATAGCGACTAGGTTTGTGTATTTTACAAGGTATAAGGGCTTGGAGTTGTCTTCCAATCCCTTATTCTTTAGAATCGTGGATGAAGTAGCTCTGATAAGTATTTTTAACGGTATTATAATAGGTTTTCCATTCTCTCGGTAAAATAAGCAGGATATTTGTCAAGCACTTCTCGAACCCTCGGTTCGTTACGCTTAATTGCTTGGATAATTGATTTTCTATCCAGGGGAACATTCCCAAGGACTGAGTTCAGATCAATCGCCACCATTCTATCGGCGAAACCGATCTCATAAATAGCTATGCATTTGGGGTTGGGTAATCCGTATTTCAATCTTTTTTGAAGCTCTAGCAACTGTGTAATTACCGCCTCATTACCTTGAGGCTGAACAAGCTCAATGATTTCAGTTATTGCTGCGATAACTAACGAGCCATCGTAAGCAAATCCATTCTCACAAATGTCTACTAGATGTTCGAGCTTCGGTTGTCTCCTTTGTGTTCTCGCAATTATGCGTGCGCCTGAATCTGACATAGTTGTCAGTAATTCGTTGTAGGGCTTTCCTTGAATCCACTCCCGAGTGATATCTAGTAGCACTTCTGGAGGATCACATTTTCTGAATGTTTTATTGGAAATATTTTCAGCTAGAATGGGCCATACGGTGGTTAATAATTCGTCAATATTCTGGGAAGCAAGTAAGTCTTCGACGTGCTCTTCGACCCATCGCTCAATGCCAATAGATGTCTGAACCCCATAAAGAGTCTTGCCATAGACTCTCCTTTTATCCAGCTGAGGCACACGCTCTTCCATATTGTGTGAGAGATCTAGAAACATCTGAACCAATTCATTTTTCTGCGTTTCGTCTGCCAAAAAGTATGCGAGCGTGCCCGCCGCCAATTGGGCTACTTCGCCATCCTGGAGTGCTTGTTCCGTCTCGTGAGTGTAAGACATCAGGTAGTTCTCGATGGCGGACATAATATTCACTTTCAATTGTATCTGATCCGCGACTTTTTCGGCGTTCAGCCATTGATGGTCAGAGACAAGTTTTTCGATAAAGCCGTCTAATGCTTCTGTAACGTAAGCTGATACCACGTCTAGCGCGTTTATCTGAACAGGAGGATATCCATTATTGCTGGATAAGGGGTCGAAGATCGTAAGTAGACTGCTTTTACAAGGTTCAGAATTCCCTGGGTTAAGCAGGGATTTGATGCTTCTCCATTTCCACCTTCCTCTCCCCGAACGCATTCGCTCATCATATAAGTCATTATCGGCAAAAAGAATGCTTCCCTCGGTGTGCTCATCAGCTCTCCCTACACGTCCAATAAGATTGTGGAAGTCGCGAACACTAATTGGTTCACTGCCTTGGTACACGCTGGTAACAATCAGATATCGAATCGGGAGATTA
Organism: uncultured Dehalococcoidales bacterium; assembly: GCA_964452475.1. GTDB lineage: Bacteria > Chloroflexota > Dehalococcoidia > GIF9 > AB-539-J10 > JAUUZT01. The sequence continues at coordinate 17,312 of CAYVML010000008.1, read as the reverse complement.
ACACCTTGAGCCAGCGTAGATGTACATATTACAAATCTCGCGTGCTTGTGCTTCATAGCATGCTCGACGGCAAGACGAATTCCGTGAGGCGTATTTGCGTGATGACTGAAGATTCCTAACTTGGCACATAAAGTGGCTGTAGAGTCAGCGCCGAGATTGCGTGTGTAAAGGTAAGCAAGGCGTTCAGCCTCGTCCGGATTCGAAAACTCCACAGGGGGTGTTATCTTCAAACCTCTGTAATATGTTTCAATTACTTTGTCACAAAGACTCTCCGCAGAGGTCTTTCTCCCGCAGAAAATGGCTATGGCTCCTTTAGGAGCGAGCTTCAAACCCAAGAACAAGGCAATCGTCTGCCCATCGTTTTTGTTAGGGAATGATTTCTGCTTGTATTCCCTCCCTTTCAGATTGAGCTTCAGTTGACTAATAACTCTTGGTACGAAAAACTCTTCCTTATCTGGCTCGTTCGGCTCTACAAATTCAATGCGCCCGAGTTCGTCCATCCAACTGGTAAAGCCAATCGTTCGATACGTAGGTAGTAGCTTGTTCCCGACAATCAATTCAAAATCAACACCATTCAGCCATTTCCCAATAGAATCCGCATTACTTATTACCGCAGATATCAGAAGAGTCTGAATTCCTTTTGGCACCATCGATTTCAATGACGTTAGGAGTAGCTCATATGTGATCCCACGAGTCCCACTATCAAATTGGTGACCCTCATCGTAGATCAACACGCCAATGTGCTTTGCAATTTCGGGGTTGTGCCTAATGACATAGACAAGTTTCTCTGGGGTGACTACCAATACCTGTTTTTGTCCGAGCAATTCTTGGATATCAAAATCAGCCTGAAAGACATCGCTCAACTCATCGATATTGACTGGCTCTCCGCGAAAAGCTGCCGACAGGCTATTCCTGATTTCGTGGCACAAAGCTCTAAATGGAGCTATAATTACGGCGAGGGAAGTACGTCCGGCTAGAAACGCACTCCGGATAACTATTTCGGTAGCCCTCGTTTTACCAGCACTGGTAGGCATTTGTATTACTGCAGATCTACCCCGATAGACCCCCTTTTCTCCAAGAAGATGTTGTGCTGGCCATAGTTCCTTCATAAAAGAGTCTTTTCTTAATGCGTCAGCCCATTGATCGACTGGAATACCAGAATACGCTGGTATTGAATGCCAGGCTGAGTTTTCAAAACGTTTCTTCAACACAGCACAAATAACATCTGCAAAAAGTAATTGTCGTGGTGTACCGATACCATACGCCGTTCGCCTTAAATGCACGGTATCCTGTAAAAGCTTTTCTCTATTCTCATTGTCCCGATAGAACTGTATTAAGGAGTTTGAAATACTGTTGATATATTTTCTATATGCTTGACCTGTGCCATTAGAATATGTGGACATGTTCAATTTGAGAAGCCATAGTAAAAACCGTTCTAAGCCAAGACATTGTAGGTCAATATGATCGTCTTCTAGTTGCTCTGCAAGAATACGCGAGCTGCCTGGTAGACCACAAAGGTAGTAAGCTGCAGATCCCAATAGTATTAAATATGGATCCAATTCCTGCTGCAAATGTGATTGCATATAGGCATCAAAGAAACGAGCAGAAAATTGAAGATTCCCCGTAAGCTCATTCAGTAACTCTTGATTTGGATTCTCTGAATTAATTTGTGCTGTAAGATCCCCAAGTATGCCTATGGTCAAACTAAATAGTTTGGAAGGATCGATATCAATCTTGATATGATCTTGCTCTGGAATATCATATTCATACATTTTCGCTTTTGAACGAGTAATACTCAAGAAAGTTCGGGAGCCCTTTTCAGGCTTCATCTGCAGCTCTCCTGTAGAGATCATGCACTAACTTCATCATGTCTTGTCCATGGATTACAATCAGTATAAGCTTATCCTTACCGGGGTGGGTTGATGTATCTGTCTCACATATCAGATCACCTGAAAAACAAGTGGTAGAAAATAATGCCACGGCTCCCCAACCCTCCTCGTAAGGATGATCTATTGGGTCTTGAAATCTCTCCACCCGTGATATATAAACATTTTGATTCTTATCAAGAAGATGCTGTTTAATTGCGTTTAGAGACTCGGCTCTTCTCGTCACATCTTTGCATGAATCCGTTACTGCTTCCTGTAGTCTGTTGTACGGTGTTGTTCCAGAGAACTTAGATTTAACTTCATATATGGCAAGTACGTCTCGCGCCGACTCTTGCCCTTCCCGGACTAATTTAAATCCGAGGATGTCACTACCTTTTGGAGATTCATTGCGATTAATTTTATTACAATATCTATTACGCGGAACCCAATACCCCAGCAAGTATTGAAGATAATCAGCAACTAGAATCTCACTGAAATCACCAGCACGGATGCTTGGTCCTGGAGCACCAGCGGCATCAGGAAATTTAATTTCTTTTAGATACTCCGCCCGAGTGTAAGGAGTTCCTTCCCTCAAAATATCTATGTCAGTGTCTGCACAATAATAATTCCGAAAATGCTTAGCCCACCCTGAAAGTACTTCGTCATCATCCTGGTGACGAAATTCCAATACCGATACGGTCTTATTATCAGCAGTTTTGAGTCTTTGCCCGGTATCGATAAGCCAATTGAGATGTCCTGGCAAAGGTTTTCTGCTTGAAGATGATGATGTAGTTAACGGTTTCGCCATAAATCACCCTTAAGAGCCTGGTTCAGAATAGGAGAAATCAAGCTTCCCTCGGATTTAAGTCTGTATAGTTGCAAATATCTCAATCGATCTTTTATTATCAACTTCATCAGTGTGTGTCAAAGTCATTATATTTAGCTCCAGAAACAACTGCGACATATACTTCGAGAAGCGCCTGCTTCACTGGAAACGGTTCTGCTACGTATCTGACCTCCATGTTTCTGATTCGTTCCTTCGAAGATTCATAAACCCGCTTAAACTCGGGGTTTGAGAGTAACTGTTTTCTGGATCCTTCGATCTTATAGCTTGCTTTCTTGATACCTGTTGCTTCCCTGGCTAAATGCCACGCAAATGGACAATCAGCTGCTTTACTCACGTGGTATTGTAGCCTGATTTTAATGCTTCTCTTTGTCCTGCCAGCATATAGGTGTTTGCCGTTCTCTGTGAATAAGTAGATACCGCCGACGGGGCAATCTCTAGGAATTGTTTCGACAGTGAATGGTGACATGGATATTAGATCCATGTATTTCCGGGGAAGTTCTGCGATCAAATTCTCGAATTTTTCATCCAATGCCATTGATTTCCCTCTACAATTCACCCTTAAAAGCTCTATCTAAAATAGAAGGCAATATAGCTTCTAGTTCGGCCGCTGTTTCTGCTTGCATATGTTTCAGTTCATTCACCTTTGCGTTTAATTCATATACTTCAGCTACTATTTGATTTTGCTCATCAAGAGGTGGAATAGGAACCATCAACTTTTCCAACTTTGTGCCGTTGAGATTCGGCTGGCCGGTTCCTATTTTTTTATCGGTGATTTGCTCCCAATAACTTGGACTCTGAAAATAGTGATAGAGATATTCAACCGAAACCCTCTCGCGAACTCTAAGCCGAATTAGGTAAGATGCAAATACTGCTTCAGGACAATGTTGAATCAAGAAGCTCTTCCCAGTTGTGGCACCAGTACGTGTAAAAATTAAGTCTCCCGGCTTGAGTAAGTACTTCGATGGGTCAGGACAATGGCAATACGGAACCCGAGACCAATCAACTTGCCCATTCTGAATGTCTGTAATTCTAAGGAAATGCGGCCCAACAGCTTTGTTAGATGCCGATTCGGTGTATCCGTATTGTGGATGCTCGCAGAACTCACCGATGCGCATAATACTCCATCCCAATTTGGGCTTAAAAAGGCGAGCATTGCTGGCAGATATAAGAGACGCAGTTTCCTCAGACGCTTGCTGCCTCAAAGTCTGTGCTTCTTGTATATGGGTAACTAACTGTTTAATATGTGCTACTATTCGCTGCTGCTCGGCTATTGGGGGAAGGGGGATTTTATATTCGAGTACATCAGTCGGACGAATCGCAGCATAATTAGTGGAACCCTGAGCCGATACTTGGTCATAGAAACCCGGTGTGTGGATGAAATAATCGAGGAACCCGAGGTCAACTTTTACCTTATCTACCACAAATAAGAAATAATGGCTGCTGACTATGGCTCCATCCAGAGCGCTCGGTACGATTCCGAATCCTCCAACCTTGGCATCAATTTCAGCTACAAGAAATTCGCCAGAATGGCATATCTGTTGCTGCTTAGTCTTAATAAGTGCGCCTTCCACTTCGTCTCGGAGGACAATACCTTTCGCATGCAGTTGGACGCGTGGGCGCTTATAGTTTTCGAGGTCCTGAATAGAGATAAATTCCTTACGTTGCTTAAGGACTTCTCCCAGGCGAACCGTTGGCCACTTAGCGTTCATCTTTGCCCTTTGCGAGTAAAGCCTTGATATTCACCATGACCTCGGCGATCCTTTGTTCCTTTTGAAAAATACTTTCAGCAAGTTGCTCTGGTGGCAAATGAGAAATATCCTCTTTTGTACGAGGGTTCTTGAGGTCAAGATTGTAACCCCTGGCGACAACATCGACGACGGTAATCCTCCATGCCTGTTCATTTTGTTCGCGTTTATCCCACCAAGCCAGACACGGAGCAAATTCATCATACTGGATAGGTTGGGTTTTAGTGTAGTTCTTACGTCCTTCAGGGAGAGGCTGTTCGTAATACCAAATTTCTTTTGTCGCTCCTGAACGATCAAAAAATAAGATATTAGTTGGAATGCCGGTATAAGGCGCAAAAACACCGTTAGGTAAACGGACAATAGTATGAAGATTAAAGTCCCTAATCAGCTCTTCTTTAATACGCGCACAAACCCCATCGCCAAATAGTGTTCCGTTGGGGACAACGACGGCGGCACGAGCTGGAGGAAAGCCTGCCTTTGGCTGCCGGCGTAACTTGCGCATTATAAGCTGTAAAAATAATAGAGCAGTCTCGCTTGTTTGTTTATCATCAGGGAAATTCCCCTGGATGCCCTTTTCTTCTTCTCCACCGAAAGGAGGGTTAGTGAGGATTACATCGACTCTATCTTTTTCCCCAATCTCACGCAAAGGGAAGCGAAGGGCATTAAGGGGATCAATATTTGGATATTCGAGACCGTGAAGCAGCAAATTCATCTGGCAAAGTAAGTAGGGCAATGGCTTAGCTTCAATGCCAAATAGAGATTCGCGCTGGAGACGGCGCTGGTCACCGGCAGTCTTACACTGTTTTTTTAAATGCTCGAAAGTTGAAGCAAGAAAACCACCTGTACCGCAAGCAGGGTCCAGTATTGTTTCCCCCAAACGTGGATTAACCGCATTAACCATGAATTGTACTACGGGGCGGGGAGTATAGAATTCACCATTCTCGCCGGCAGCATCGCGCATTTCCTTAAGCATTGACTCATACAGGTGCCCAAGGGTGTAAATCTCTTCGGTTGAAGTGAAGTGGAGGCCATTTATTTTATTGATGATATCACGCAGTAGATAACCGCTGAGCATCCGGTTCACAGTCCCCTGGAAAACGGAGCCTATAACATCTCGACGATCGCCATTAAGACTACGAAGCGCACGTAAGTAAGCGAAAAGACCTGGTCCCCGCGTACCATCGGCCCTTGTGGCTTCATCGTTGTTGATAAAAGAAATAAGTGCATCGCCGGTTATTCCATCCGGTCTCTGTGCCCAGTCGCGCCAGCGATATGGAGGGTCAATAGAAGGATAGAAACGTTTTCCTGCCATTTTAGCTTCAGCTTCTCGCGTTGGCTCTAAGTCATCAAGGAATTTTAAGAACATGAGCCAGGTAAGCATCGGCAAGCGGTCAATATCAGTACTTAATCCTTTATCTTTACGCATGATGTCCCGGCAGGATTTAATCAGGCTACCGAGAGTCTGAGCATTTGTTACCTTTGAATTATCAGGCATAAATATCCATCCTAATTAGCATAGAGTAGCGTTTGCATCTTTTCTAAAGCATCACGAAGCTGGTCTGCACCGCCAAATTTTGCTGCGATCTCCACGACATTACCATGTTGAGAGATGGGCTCAACTTTCAAAATGTCAGGGATTTTAAATTCAGCAGTGCCAAATTCTACATACTTGTCTAATATTTCGTTCAGAATCTGACGAGCTTCAGGTTTGAAGTAATCCCAGAAATCAATACGTCCTTTCCGGAGTCGCTCTGCACGTTCACGGCGGGTGCGAAGCGGTGCGTTGAAAGCCACATAGCAAAGTAAGTCAAAGGGGTCAGCATCAGGTTGCCCGGCATTCTCGACAAGTTGTTCCAAAGTGATACCATGCTCTGCAAGGGCATTGATAATTGCGGTTCTCTGTTCGGCATTCCTCCATTGAGAAAGAAGTTCCGCAGCCGATGTCCACATACTTCGAATCTTTTCTGAAGAATAATCAATATATTTGACGATGCGGAGCTTTTTTCCATGACCATCGAGTTCATAGACAAAGTGAGCTGCAATGCCAATCGTACCTTCGTCCACGTAGTATTTAGCTTGCTCTTCATGAACTCTGTTGGTTATGAGGTTTGCATCATCATGAGCAGGTTTTACCTGCTTGGGTACCGGTATTTCCTCATTCACCTTAATCTCAGTTGGTCTGTCAATAGGATCTCCATCAAAGGCAGGATCGGCAAATAATCTGGTTGCACTGCCGGTATAATCCAGAATGGAGAACCAAAGTTTACCATAGTCCGCACGAACACGAGTTCCACGTCCGATTATTTGTTTAAACTCGGTCATCGAGTTTACGACACGAGCAATAACGATATTCTTGCAGGTTTGAACATCCACCCCTGTCGTCAGAAGTTTGGATGTAGTTACCACAGTTGGAGTGCGGGTCTCCAGCTCTTGAAAGTGGCTCAAATAACCTCTGCCTGTATCTCCTTCATCTGCTACTACTCGTACAACATAGTCTGGATATCGGATAGATAAGTCTTGGGAAAGGTTGTTTATAGCTTGCCGCATCTCATCGGCATGTTCCTGGTCAACACAAAAGATAATAGTTTTGTCAAATGGATCGGTGTTGTGAAGGAAATCTGTAATACTCTTTGCTATAGCTTGAGTACGGGCTTTGAGAGCCACTATCCGTTCAAAATCTCCGGTCTGATATTCCTCATCAGGGACCGGGCGCCCATACCGGTCGAGTTCGTCTTTAGAAGGCCGCCAACCAGTTGCGTCAACATCTGTCACAATCCGATGTACACGGTATGGAGCAAGGAACCCATCGTCAATGCCTTGTCTTAGACTATAAGTATAAACAGGATTGCCGAAATACCGATAAGTATCGCGGTTTTCCTCCCGAAGTGGTGTAGCTGTCATACCCAACTGGTAAGCTGGAGCAAAATATTCAAGAATTTCTCGCCAGTTGCTTTCATCCTTGGCGCTACCTCGGTGGCATTCATCCACAATGATTAAATCAAAGAAGTCCGCGTTGTAGTCACGGTAGAGACCAGGGCGTCGTTCGTCTTTTGCAATAGCTTGATAGGTGGCAAAGTACATCTCTCGACTTTTAATAGCCTCTCCCTGTATTTTCCAACGTGCTTCACCAAAGGAAACGAATTGTTTATCCTTGGGGTCATCCACCAGAATAGACCTATCTGAAAGATAAAGGATTCGCGGGCGGTGGGGTTCATCGGTACGATTCCATTTAGTACTCCATAGCTTCCAGCAAATATGAAAAGCAACATCGGTTTTACCCGTACCAGTAGCCATGTTAATGAGAACACGATTTTCCCCTGTTAATATGGCTTCTATAACCCGGTTGATGGCAATTTCCTGATAATAACGCAGTGGTTTACCAGATACCGGGAGACTTGGCGTGAGGTACTTCTTTTTTTGCTCTTCGTCTTTAATACCTAAATATGGATTTAGCCGTTTCCAAAGATCCTCTGGCCTAGGAAAATTGACAATATCATTTTCAAGTCCGGTAAGAAAATCGTGCTCTACGATACCTTTCCCATTGGTAGAATAAGCGAACTTGAGGTCGAGCATCTGGGCATATTCCTTAGCTTGTTGAAGACCATCTCGCGGATTCTTATAATCTGCTTTTGCCTCAACCACCGCTATCATAAAATCAGGCTTGTATCGGAGGAGGTAATCGGCACGTTTTTGAGGACGGCGGTATACCTTTGTGCCTGCGACCATGATTCGGCCATCTGTAAATGTGCGTTGCTCATTTATCTGGTCATCATTCCAACCAGCTGCGTATAGCTTAGGAGTAACATACTTTCGACAGGTATCCGCTTCAGTGTTCATTGTTTATGGCCAATCCATTAGTTATTTTGATTCAGGGTGAAGCCACATAAGCTATTTACTTTCCTTTAATTTACGTTCAGTGTATTCGAGAAATTCCTTTGCCTTCTTTATCAATTGCTGAGTTTCTTTTTCCGTTACTAACCCGGGCTCATCATAAATGACGCGATGGCGTTTCTTTCTAGTCCGGTCGAAATAGTCGATGGTCTGCTGCATCGACTCATCCACTGCGATTTGCATGAATTGGAAGGTGGCTTTATGAGCCTCTGAACTGGCAGGCCGATATCCCTTATGGAACATATACGCTCTGCAGGCTTGTAATACCGCGTTGTATGCAATAGAGAAAGACCAGTCTAAACTTGAATCCTGGATTTTTTCTGCTTCTACAAGATCACGTTTGGCAATGTTCATAACTTTGGCTATTTCTTCTTGAGTAGCCTGGAATGGATGGATACTTCCTTCTCTGACCAAAGTATCAATTGAAATCATGGTTCCCCTTTAATATCAGCTTCTTCTCTTCAATAACACGCTTTATAAATGGATTGTTGTTTTTTAATCGTTTATTAAATTCGGCTTTACTCATCAGGGTATAGTTAATAACACGCCCCATGTCCTTTTCTATCCAAGATACAAGTTCATGGAGTTCGTCTTCATCTATTTCCCCAACTACAAAGAGATCAACATCGCTCTTTGCGGTTTCCTCCTCCTTGGCCACGGATCCATAAATAAAAGCCAGTTCAATCTGCTTTGAGTCCTTAAGACTCTCCGCCAGGTAATCTCCAAAGCCAATGGTGGTATATATGATCTTCTTCAGCTCCGGATAAATTGGGAATTCTTTAACCACAGAGTAATATTTAAGATTCCCGGCGTGACGTGATTTTATCAGCCCGGCTTTCTCAAGGTACCCCAACTCTCTGCGGACGGCGTTAAGAGGTTCTCCGATACGTCTTGAGATATCCCTCACATAGAATTCAGTGTCTGGATTGGTGAGAAGTAGCTTTAACAGGCTTCTCTTTGCTTTAGATGTTATTATGTATTCAAGCATTCTCTTATACCATGAACATCCTTTGTGCTCTATCGTATATCTTTAATGTTCATTTTGTCAAGACTACTCTGATAGAATCCATCTTCTACTGCCCGAGAAAAGGAGGATTTCTAATATGAAACGGGATGATTTCCATATCAGCCAGATTACTATCAAAGACACGAAGAGCACCATGTCGCCAACAGAATATGCGATTTGGAAGGTCAATTGGGATAGATTCTGGGATAAGCTAATAGGAGATGCCTTTCAGCAAATTGCAGAGGATAAAAAGAAAGGTATCAAATTCAAACCAACTCCTAAAAGTGAATTAATAAAAAGAAGTTTTGAGATGGCTAGAGAGCTAGATATAAAATTGCCAGGGAGTTTTGGTAGATTCTTTTATGATGACATTTATTTCATTAAAGAGCATTTAGAATACGAGCTCCGATTGAAAATCTGGGTAAAGAATGGATGTAAGGTCGTTTTTGAACCTCCCAGGTTGCCTAGCTCAGAAATAATTGCTAGAATAGTCGAAAGGGCAAAAGAACATAAAGCCCGGGGATTGAGATCCTTCAGGGACTGGGAAAAGAATGAAATCCATTAACGGAAACTTGGATACGTTAATCAAACATAAACTCGTCTCTAAAGGTTCTATGTATTGAACTACTTGGGCTACCAAGTCTCAGTTCCGCAAAGTTCACAATAATTCATAACTCTTTTCAGAAGATCTATTCAATAAACTTTCATATCATTATGTTAATGGCCTATCAGCCGGAACAATACCCGGTTGTAAGTGGCAATTAATAGCTTTCGTTATCTTTATAGAAACACCTGAACTATAGAATCAGTTATAACCTCTGGTCTAAAGGTACAGACTGATATCCGTTGAATCCGCACTCATTTCGTAAAGGCACCGCTGTTCATTAAATGAAGTTTGGCTTATCTACTCATGTAGTCCTGGCTTTGGGAGATTAGGAGCAAACTTATAGGAGTGAATACTATTGGTCATTATCCTTTGTAATTGCTCTTGATGTTTTTTATAGTGTAAATAGTTCATATATGTAGAGATGTTTGCTTATCAATCCAATATCTGTGTAATCTATAGGCCATATGAAATGAGTACCGGCAAATGTAAACTGAATTAATAAGGAGGCAACAGAGATGGCTAACGATACAGAAAAGAACAAGAAGAAATGGGAAGTCAGTGGTCTGTTTATCCCTGCAGGTTTGTTTATTGGGATGGGGATTGGTTGGGCATTGGGCTACCTTGTACAGGGTCTTTTCATCGGTCTTGGTGCTGGGTTTTTGGCTATGGCAATAGTGCGTCTTAAAGCTGATTAGTAGAGAGGAGAGTGTGAACTGTCAGAATGTAAAATATTCTGTCTAAGTAAAATAATCGACCGACCTCTCGCTTAGCAATCGGGAGTTCATAGCTAATAGTTCATATAAGATAAAAAACAAATCATCTATATTGACTTTTTTATTCCAGTACCATAACTCCGCAGCAATAATACCCCTTGTTCTGTAGTTGCTGATTCGGTGCTATATATTGAGAAAGGTTTGATAGAAAAAGGATGACACCTGGAACTCAGGTGTTTTTTATTGAGAGAAATAAGTTTGGTGGGTGAAATATATAGACCATATACTGGCAATGTGCTAATCTTCCCACAGAAAAAGCTATAAAAAGGAGGGCTCCATTAAAACGGATATATTTATTAGCCATGATCGGCCTGGTACTAATCGGTCTGATGTCTGGTTGTGGACAGAAGACGGAAAAGGTGCTTGTGGCCACAGATGCTACCTGGCCCCCATTCGAGTCTATCAATGAACAAACCAAGGAAATCGAGGGCTTTGATATTGACTTACTTAATGCAGTTGCTGACGAAGCTGGGTTGGAGCTTGAATATGTAAATGTAGGATTTGATCCGCTTTTGGCTGGAATTGCACAGTGCCAGTATGATGCTGCAATCTCTGCTATGACCATCACAGAAGAACGCAGCTAGAAGATGCTCTTCTCAGACCCCTATTTTGAGGCAGGACAGATTGTGACCGTTCGTGCTGATAATTCAGATATCTCTGGTAAAGACGCACTTGGAGGTAAAACCGCTGGTGCACAGATAGGAACCACCGGAGCTATTGCTCTTGATAAAATGGATGGTGTTACTCTGAAGACTTATGATGATGTTGGGTTGGCCTTCCAGGATTTGATGAATGGTCAGATTGATGCCGTTGTCGCTGACAATCCTCTGGCACTGGAATATGTTAATAAGAACTCCAGTAAACTCAAGACAGCCGGCGAAGTTTTTACTGAGGAATACTATGGGATAGCGATTTGCAAGAGTAACACGGAGCTGCAAGCCAAGATTAATGCTGGCCTGAAAGCGGTTAAAGAAGCAGGGCTGATTGAAGAACTAATCCAGAAGTGGATTTAAAAGTGGTCTATTGGTAAATAGTATGCCCCTGCCTGCTATAATACCTTGAGCAGGTAGGGGCGTGTTGTATAGCACTGGCATAACCAATGGATAAACAGCCAAAGACTGGTTCCAGCAGAGGTAGACTTTTAGGTAGCCTGCACTTTAAATGGAAACAGGGTGCTGACCCATGGTGGTCATTGGTCGCTCTGGTAATTATTTTAGTTGTAGTACTGGTTACTACAAGAAGTGACCCTTTTTTAAAATATTCTGCTATTTGTACGTGACGGTATCTTCATAACCATTTTTATTACCATTGCGGCATTTGTTTTAATCCTGGTAGTAGGGTTGATTGGTGCCCTGGGTCGACTCTCACGAAATCCGATTATCTACGGAATATCCACACTCTATGTTGAGTTTGTTCGCGGTATCCCGCTCCTGGTCCAATTGATATGGTGGTATTTTGCCTTTCCAGTTGTTTTACAGGGTGTAGGACGATGGTTAAACATAGCTGCCCTTGCTGACTACCGTGCGAATGCTATCTTTACTGCCATTATAGGACTGGTTGTGTGCTATGGAGCCTATATGGCTGAGATTTACAGGGCTGGCATTCAGAGTATTCCTAAGGAAGAAATGGAAGCAGCCCGCAGCCTGGGGATGACGTATGGCCAGGCTATGCGTCATGTTATTCTGCCTCAGGCTATTCGTGTAGTTCTGCCGCCGGTGTGCAATGAATTCATCGCCCTGTTGAAAGACTCATCGCTCGTCAGCGTGGTGGCAGTGGCTGATTTAACCCGTCGTGGGCGTGAGTTTATGTCGGTACACTTTAATCCTATTGAGGGCTGGACAATGATTGCCTTGATATATCTGGTAATGACCCTGCTGTCAGGTCGATTAGCTACCTGGATTGAGAAAAGAAATCGTCTGGAGAAGTAACTGCGATGGAAGCTCCAATCATCCGTATAAAGAATGTGTATAAACATTTTGGTGAGGTTCATGCCCTGCGTGGTATAAACCTCGATATAAATAGGGGAGAGGTCGTTGTCATAATAGGTCCCTCCGGGTCAGGGAAGTCAACTCTGCTGCGTTGTATTAACCGCCTTGAAGAATATAGCGCAGGCGAAATACTGGTCGATGGAATTTCTCTAGATAGTGCAGAGAATCTTAATATCGTCCGCCGGGAGGTCGGCATGGTGTTTCAGGCGTTCAATCTATTTCCGTATCTTACGGCTATGGATAACCTGATGCTGGCACAACGTGTCGTTCGTAATCGTACTGCAGATGAATCACATAAGATTGCTCACGCCCTTCTGGTAAAGGTAGGTATTTCAGAAAAAGTAGATGCCTACCCCATACAGCTTTCTGGAGGACAACAGCAGCGCGTCGCTATTGCACGCGCTCTGGCAATGAATCCAAAGATTATGCTGTTCGATGAACCAACAAGTGCACTGGACCCTGAGATGATAACTGAAGTGTTAAACGTGATGCTGACACTGGCCAAAGAAGGAATGACCATGGTTGTAGTGTCTCACGAGATGGGCTTCGCTCGTGCCGCTGCGAGCAGGGTTATTTTCATAGATGAAGGAAAGATTATAGAAGAAACAACGCCTGAAGATATGTTTGCCTCATCGCAGAACAAGAGGACAAAATTATTCCTCAGCAAAGTTCTAAATCTCTGAACAGACAAAGATGGCCTTGTTCTATGAAACACTATAATAACCTCTATTTTTTTAAAGTGAGAAGAATGGCTTAAATGAGGTGTTATAATAGATATATATGATATATGATTAGCTCAAGTTGTAATGCGGAAGAGTGTTTTTAGTTAGCCCGTAATCATGGAGCTATCAAAAGGAGGATTAACAATGGCATCTAAAGTATATTACATGGACGCTCGTAGCAATTCCCCCCAGACAAGTATGGTCTCTAAAATGATTACCGTATTCGAAGCCGCAGGCTTTGAAAAACTTATCAAGCCCGGCGATGTAGTCGCCATAAAACTTCATTGTGGAGAATGGAACAATACTGCGTACCTCCGTCCTGTCTATGCCCGCGCGGTTGCAGATAAGGTCAAGTCTCTTGGGGGAAGACCCTTTGTCTGCGATACTACCACACAACCCTATAATCCTTATGCCACTCGCTGTACTGCCCTGGATTTAATGGTTACAGCAGAGCGGAACGGTTATACTGCAGCTACTTTAGGCTGTCCGTTTATATGTGCCGATGGCTTTCTGGGCATGGACGACTACCGGGTAGACCTGCCTGAAGGTTATATACTTAAGGAAGCATATATTGCACAGGCCATCGCTGGGGCTGACGTACTTATTGTGCTTACGCATTTCAAAGGCCATGCGCTGGGTGTTATTGGTGGTTCACTTAAGAACCTGGGAATCGGTGCTCAATCGAAGAGAGGAAAATTTAATGTTCACATGGGCTGCCATCCCACTTATGGACTCGGTGCCAGTGTTACCTTCCATCCTGAAAACTGTAAGGGACGCAAAGGCGAGAAAGACTGGCAAATCCTGGAGGAGATCTGTCCTTATCAATTAATTCATGTCACCGAGGACTCGATTGAATGGGAGAGGGAGAAATGTGTGAACTGTCTCTCCTGCCTTCGCCCAATGATCAGCCGCGGCATATGGGAACTTTCTGAAGATAATTTCAATGCTACCAATGCGGCGATAGCTGATGCCTGCCTGGCAACTGTCAAGGCAGTTGGCCCTGGCAAGGTTGCTTTTATTAATATGGCTATTGACATCTCGCGGTGGTGTGATTGCGTGAGCTTTGCTGATGTTCCAATTGTCCCTCACCTTGGAGTATTTGCTGGTTATGACCCGGTGGCGGTGGATAAAGCCTGCCTTGATAAAGTAACAGAGGCAGAAGGCGTTCATGGCAGCACGGCTGAAGAGATGGAGGTAATGGAATCTGGTGTGCGTAAGTTTGAATCCTGCTCACCACTAATGGCTGGCCTCAGCGAAGAGACACAGCTCAATACCGGTGAGATAATAGGTCTTGGAAGCCGACAGTATGAACTTGTACCGGTTGATGAGAAAGAGATGACGGATGTAGCATTCTCACCGGATCCTAGACCGGTAGGAGTACGTTTTCGCCGCTTGTTTGAAAAGTTACAACCATTCCCCTATGAGCGTTATAATGGGAAGGGATTCAAGAGGGAGGAAAAGGTTGACCTGGAACGTGTTAATACCCACTACGATGAAACAGCATAGCGTACCCGGGTTATATATACAGGGAGGAGAAAAATGATTGCAAAGGGCATTGAGAATGCAGATAGCATTATCGAGTACTGCAGGTTAACCATAGCAGGACTGGACTCACAGGAACCTGAAGGGAAGGAAGTGTTGCAGAGTGTAATAGATATTCTGGAGGATATGAAGAAAAAATTCTTTCTGAAAACCAATCTTGCTATTCCTCCTACCAATGCCTGTAGAAAAGATATTGTTGAACTTCAATCTATCGTGGAAGGAGCAGACCTGTCACGCTTTGCAGAGGTAATGGACAAATTCCGGGGTAACCTGGAAAAACTGCTAAAGAATGCCAAGATGGATGGAGTAATAATTACCTGATGTCCCTTGTGCTGGTGACTGGTGGGGCTGGTAGTGCTGGGAAACTTGTTGTACGAAGACTTTGCGAGACTGGCCACTCCGTTCGGGTATTTGACCTTCCCGATATGGACTATAGCAACTTGGAAGGGAAGGAAGGTGTTGAGATACTTCGTGGGGACATCACACAATTAGCATCTGTGCAGCAGGCAGTAACAGGTGTAAGTGCCGTAGTGCACCTGGCAGCCATCCTGCCACCATCCAGTGAAGGTAACCGGGAGTTGACCTTCGCTATTAATGTAGAGGGAACTGCCCGGCTGGCTGAAGCACTGAAGCAGGCTAACCCTGGCGCTATACTGGTATTTACCTCGTCAGTAAGTACCTATGGTGATACTACGAATGAGGAACTACCTGTTGCAGTAAACCATTCACAGCAGGCGCTGGATGTATACGCTAAAAGTAAGATTGCTGCCGAAAAATCACTCAGTAAACACTATCCGAATGCAGTAGTACTGCGAATATCAGGTATTTCTGTGCCCTCTGTTCAGTCACCTCCTGAGGTATGGCCTTTCATGGCTGACCAGAGGATTGAATTCGTTCATCGGGACGACGTAGTAACAGCGATTTGTAATTCAGTTACCATAGAAGCGGCCAGGGGATATGTGTTCAATATCGCCGGGGGCAGCTCCTGGCGAACTACAGGCAGGGGATATGTCCGTGATTACTTTGACCTGCTGGGAGTACCGCTAGAGGAAGCTCAATTCCAGGCTAAACCTGGCTGGTGCGACTGGTATGATACCACTGAATCTCAGCTCATTTTGCAATACCAGGATAATTCATATCAGACATACCTTCAGCAGCTAAGAAACGAAATACAGCAGCTGATGTCGGAATAATTTAACCACCTGCAACCGGTGGGAATATGGCTATCACATCGCCGTTTCTTAGCTCGATTTCCCCCTTTAAGTCTTTTATATTTCTGCCGTTAATTGCGAAGATGAGGTCATCTCTTACTTTATCCCGGTCTATATCATAGACGCTTGCCAGGAAGCTCTCTCCGAGCCTCCTGGCAGCGTTCTCAATCAGGTTGCGAGCCGTCCCATCACACTCAACTTCCAGTTTTCTTCTGCCATACTTATCGCGTAGAGTAGCAAACAGTATGATTTCAACTTTTACCATCTGTTTCAATGCTGAACGGCTCATCATGTGAATAATAGATAATGTGCCAGTTCTATAGTTCAATCTCCAGTTCTTTCAGTTTGGCTGCCGTTGGTACTCCATCAACCCATCCGCGTAGCCTGTAGTACTCCCCTATCATTTTATCGAGGTTGGCTACTTGTCCTTTGGCAGGCCCTTCTGAAAGTGGTTCTGTTAATAACCTGGATGGTAAAGTGTCATCCTTTCCATCAATGCCCAACTTGTTCATTACCACCCTCTCCAGGTTGTAGATTCGCTCGCCAATCTTCATTATCTCAGCATCGCTTAAATCCCATCCGGTGACAGTCGAGAGGAGTTCAGCAAAGTCCCCAGCGCTTAAAGCAAAGGTGGTAAACAGGCAGTTGACAGTGGAATTAACCGTGCAGGTTAAATCCTGAAATACTTTAACCCATTGTGCTTTGCCTTCGGTTGCTAGAGGGTCTGTCTTCTCGGGTATGCCGACAATTTCAGTGGCAATAGTATAGCCAGTGACGTGGCAGCCACCCCGGTTTGACGTTGCATAGTTAAGTCCGATGCCCTTAATGCCTCTGGGGTCATAGGCGGGCATTTCCAGCCCTTTTACACTCATTGATAGTTCCGGGTGTCCGTAAAACTCGCACAGTTTCCTGGAGCCAGAGGCCATGTACTTACCAAAGCCTGTTTTGTGGGCGATACGCCATACCGATTCAACCATCGCTGCAGCATTGCCAAAGCTAAGGTCCAGTCCCTGCAGGTCATCTTCAGGGATATACTTTCTCTGATTTAGCTCCATAGCTGCTGCAATGGTTGACCCGACACTAATGGGGTCCAGCCCAAACTCATCACAATAGTG
>CAYVML010000007.1:9760-20468 GCA_964452475.1 uncultured Dehalococcoidales bacterium | reverse complement strand
GCATTTGTGCGGAAGAGTGCCCGAGAGATGTGATAACGATGATAGAGGAGGAAGAGGAATGAGTAGGAGAGTAGCACTTGAAGCCTCTCATGCAGTTGCTGAAGCAGTTAAAATGGCTGATGTCGACGTTATTTCTGCGTATCCTATAACTCCACAAACCCATATACCAGAGAGACTGGCAGAGATGGTGGCCAATGGTGAACTGCAGGCGAGTTATATTCCGGTTGAATCTGAACATTCTGCTTTGAGCGCCTGTCTCGGTTCGGTGGCAGTAGGAGCAAGGTCTTTCACTACCACGGCAAGCCAGGGACTGGAGCTGATGCATGAGGTTGTCTACGTCGGTTCTTCCATGAGGCTACCGATGGTGATGGTGGTTTGCAACCGGTCACTCTCCGCTCCGATCAGCGTGTGGGGTGACCATTCTGATGTAATGTCATGCAGAGATACTGGCTGGATACAGGTCTTCTGTGAAAATAGCCAGGAAGCATTTGACATGACTATCTGGGGATATCGTGTTGCCGAGGATAAGCAGGTGCTGATTCCGGTGATGGTCAACCTGGATGGTTTTACCCTGTCTCATGTGACAGAATCCTTAATGTTACCAGAGCAGAGCCAGGTTGATAAATTCCTGCCCGGATTTAAATTTCCATACGCCTTGAATCCTGATAAACCGATGACTCATGGAGGTCTGGGACCGCCTGATATCTATACGGAGGCGAAGGTAGCCCAGGAAGTTGCCTTGAGGAAGTCAAAGTCGGTAATACTTCAGGCATGGAAGGAGTTCGGCGACATTTTTGGGCGCCATTATTCTCCAGTTGAACAGTACAGGACTACAGGTGCTAAAACATTACTGCTTACCCTGGGAAGCTATAGTGAAACGGCGAAAATTACGATAGATGAACGACGTGCTAAAGGAGAATCTGTGGGATTAATCAGATTACGCCTCTGGAGACCGTTCCCATACGACGAGTTTCGGCAGGCAGTTAAAGGTGCAGAAACCCTGGTTGTTTTTGACCGAAGTATTTCCTTTGGTATGGGAGGCCCTGTATTTTCAGAGGCTAAATCTGCATTGTATGCAGAAAATCCGAGACCAAAGATTGCTGGCTTGATAGGAGGATTGGGAGGAAGAGACATGTCGGTTGAGGACTTTGGTTATGTTCTTGACCGGGGAAAAGAGATTGCTGAGAAAGGCTCTGACAGAATGATTGATGTGGTTGGTGTGCGGGGCGAAATGGTAAAGGCTTAAGGGAGAGAGAAATGGTAGAAAGTACTGTAAAAATTGGGAAAAATCTGATAGATGCCAATGAGTATCTTGCTGAAGGGCATAATTTTTGTACCGGATGTGCTGAGGCTCTGGCCATAAGACTGGTGTGTAAGGCAATTGGCAAGGATATGATAATAAACATGGCGACAGGCTGTGATGAGGTCTGTACTACTCCTCTTCCGGTTACTTCATGGCGGGTGCCCTGGATGCATACCCTGTTTGAAAATGCTGCAGCCACCATTTCCGGTGTAGAAGCAGGTTTGAAGAGCCTGATGGCGAAAGGGAAAATGCCCCAGAGGGACATCAAGTGTATTGCTATGGGTGGGGATGGCGGAACCAGTGATATCGGATTCCAGGCTCTCTCTGGCGCACTAGAGCGAGGTCATGATTTCGTATATGTATGCTGGGATAATGAAGCCTATATGAACACCGGAATACAGCGTTCCAGCAGCACACCGTATGGTTCATCGACTACCACTGCTCCTGCTGGTAAGATAAGCATCGGGCAGAAGACACAGAAAAAAAACATGGTTGAGATTGCTGCCGCTCATGGCATCCCTTATACGGCTACTGCCTGTCCCAGCTATCCTTTTGACTTGATGAACAAGGTGAAAAAAGCTGCGGACATGAAAGGCCCGGCCTATATTCATATCCTGGCAGTATGTCCCACTGGATGGCGTACCGCCTCTAATAAGAGTATCGAGATTGGCCGACTGGCTGTTGAGACTGGCTTCTTCCCGCTGTATGAGGTGGAATACGGAAACTATAAGATGACTGTTACTCCAAAGAAGATGAAGCCTGTTTCTGAATACCTGAAGCCACAGGGGCGCTTCCGTCACCTGTCCGAGGCTGAAATTGAACAGATTCAGGCAAAGGTGAATGAGGACTATGCCAGGCTCAAAGCGAAGATAGCGTGCTTCCCTGCAGCCTGACGAAATAAAGTATAGATACTCTGTAAAGGGCTGGTATACAAACCAGCCCTTTACTTGTCATATTCCCCAATACCAGAGCTCATAGATTGCCACGTCGCCCATAGCTACTCGCAATGACGAAGGGGGGTGTCATTATGAACGCAGCGAAGCAATCTCAGTTTCCAATTGACATTTGTAGAAAGAAATATTAATATCTATATAAATATATAGATATGAGGCGAGAAAAATGTCTTTAACAAAAAAAGTGATGGTTCTCTTTGCTCCGAATCGCTACCAGGAACTGGAAAGAGTGGCAAAGGAGCAACGTTGCTCTGTAGGTGCCTTGATTCGTGATGCAGTGGAGAAAGAGATACTGGAGAAAAGAACGGCTACTGAAAGGACAAGACTTAAATCGGCTAGTCTTCTTATATCCATGCGTGAGGAGGTTTCTGATTGGGATAAAGAGGAAGAGCTTATCGCTCGAGGACACCTGGGGTGAGCGAAGAAATCTTTTTCATTGATACGAATATTGTTATGTATGCTGTGGGAGGAGAGCATGTATATAAGTCTCCCTGTGCTAGTATCATTATCGGTATAGCAGATGGCTCTTTTGCCCGGAATGTTGGTATCCCGGTGACCGATACCGAAGTGTTTCAAGAGATTCTATACCGCTATGCCCTGATAGGAAGATGGGAAAGTGGGATCCTGATATGTAAGCATTTTATGAACCTGGGACTGAAGATCCTGTCTGTGGAGGTAAACGAAGTGAGCAAGATGATTACTCTTGCTGAGGGGTACAGGGATAAGGGCATACCGCCTCGAGACCTGCTACATCTAGCAGTAATGCTGGATAACAGCATCACAAATGTGGTTTCGGTTGATTCTCATTTCGACCTCACCAGTGAGGTTAGTAGAATTAAACCTGAGGATATATCCTTTTAGTCATTCCTGCCTACCAGTGGCATTCGTGCTTTACTTGTCATATTCCCCAATACCAGAGCTCATAGATTGCCACGTCGCCCATAGCTCCTCGCAATGACGAAGGGGGGTGTCATTATGAACGCAGCGAAGCAATCTCAGTGGGGGGCATGGGCTGGAATTTAAAAAGTGAAAAATTAGCTAGCGCTTTTTGACTACCATGTGTGAACGTGCTATTTTACCAGTACAGTCATTGAGCATGAACTGTTTAGAATCGGGGTGTGGCGCAGTGGCTAGCGCGCATGGTTTGGGACCATGAGGTCGGAGGTTCAAATCCTCTCACCCCGACCATCCAGCGAGAGAAAAATTTCCGGCAGGGAAGAATAGGACCTGACATCATGAGGAAAACGACGCAGCGAATGAATGGGAAACGTGTTCTGGTTACCGGTGGTGCTGGCTTCATAGGCTCTCATTTAACACGTGAATTGCTGCAGCGCGGCTATCGGGTCACTGTCCTCGACAACCTTGCTACCGGCAAAATAGAAAATATAGCCGACCTGCTTGCTAAAGAGGGTTCGGCAACTAAAACTTCACTTAGAGTAAACTTTACTCAGGGCAGTATTACCGATCTTCCATTACTGCAAAAGATGTTCCATGGTATGGACTTTATCTTCCACCAGGCAGCCATTGCAAGCGTACCGCGAAGCATAAAAGAGCCTCTGGCTATTCATGAGGCGAACATAACCGGGACGCTCAATGTTCTGCTGGCAGCCAGGGATACGAACGTCAGCAAAGTGGTGTTTGCTTCGTCTTCGTCAATATATGGTGATACTCTAACACTTCCCAAGGAGGAAGATATGATACCAAATCCGCTTTCTCCTTATGCTGTGAGCAAAATCGCAGGTGAATATTATTGTCAGCTCTTCCAGCAGGTGTACGGGCTGTCCACCGTCTGCCTGCGCTATTTCAATGTCTATGGGCCAAGGCAGGACCCCAACTCACAGTATGCCGCTGTGATTCCTCTCTTTATAAAGAAAGCCTCACAAGGAGAAGCTCCTATTATTTTCGGTGATGGAGAGCAGAGCAGGGACTTTATCTTCGTGAAAGACGTGGCAGAGGCTAATATACTGGCAGCGGAAAGCACTGCCACCGGCATCTTTAACATCGGCAAAGGTGAGAGAACCACGGTAAACAGGCTGGCCGAGCTTATTATTGAGCAGCTTCATGCCAGTGTTGAGCCAGCTCACCAGGAGCCGAGACAGGGCGATGTAAAACATAGTCTGGCGGATATTACTCGTGCCAGGAACTTTGGCTACGCTCCGAAATACTCATTGCTGGATGGCCTGAAGCAAACCATCTCTTCAACCCAATAGCTGAACAACCCCTACATGCCACTTCCAGGATTCTTCCTCTTATTAGCTGCCAGTTTCGAGCTGGACTGAACTTTATTCCCGCCAATGCCGAAGACCATCTCGATTCCCAGTTGCTCGCAGATTTCGGTCTCGCGTATCTCTGATTTACCTGTCCTGTCACCGCCATTGGCAAACACATCCGGCTTCAGCATGGCCAATGTTTTGCAGACGGAATCATCTTTGTCGATTGATACCACCACTCTATCGACATACCTGATAGACTCAAGTATTTCTTTTCTTTCCTCCAGTGGCATGAACACGTACCCTTTCTTTCGGAGCAGAAAATCGTCCGTATTCAGGATAATGGTCAGCTTCCCAAGCCTGGCTGCATCTCTGAACATCCTGATATGTCCGATGTGAACCGGGTCGAAGCCGCCGCTAACCGCTACTATTTTGTCTGCCATAATCGTCTTCCAATCTCACCGTACCTTTATGTGGCGTTGATACCTCGAGCACAACACTAGACTCGATAGCCGTAATACGGTGTACCACATTGGGCCTGATTCGTATTGACTCATTGCGAGAAGGACTGATTTTCTTACTTGCAATCTCAACCATGATATTTCCGCTGTAAAGGTAGAATGTCTCATCCTTATCCTCGTGGTACTGGAGACTGGTCCTGCAGCCTTTATTGACTATTAGTATCTTTCCTGTATAAAGCTCATTATCAGCGAGGATTAGCTCGCGACCCCATGGCTTCTTTACCTCGGAGATACTGTTTGCCTGATTAATATCCAGCTTCATATATTTCCTCAAAACCTTTAGTGTTAATAGTAGCAGGTTACTGCTGATATTATATCTTTGCTCTCTAAGTAATTACTATCATCACCATACTTTTTAATTAAACGCCAGTATTAATAGCCATTATATTCATTACATAAACATCATTGTCAATAGTAATATTCTTATTCTTGTTTATAAATTCATTTACTATATAATTCGTTGACTTATAGCTTAATATTATATATATTAACAACTAATGTCGTATTAATATCAATAAACAGCTTGATAATATGATATATGGTTATATTTGATAGACTGGATATGGTATGTTACTTCAAATTAATTTTTTCTATTCAGGTAAAATGACTTAATATAAAATACGGGATGGTAATGTGGCTGCTGTAAATGAACGCTCGGGGCATGGGATAGGGTAAGTGCCACATAGCTTCTGGGATAGCCTACTGGTTTAGCATAGAGAAAAGGCTTCTTGTGTTCAAGTCAGTATCTTTAGCCATCAAATCGAAATACTTGTCAGCATGGAGCAGCAAGCAATGAGTAAGAATTGCTGCTGAGCCAATGAGTATATCAGTGTAGGGGATAATCTTTCTACGCTGTCGTAGCTTGAAAGAAAGATTAGCTGCTGCCTCCCAACTGGATTCATCTATTGGTATTTGATGGAGGGCGTCAAGACGACTTCTGAGACGGTTGAATTCGCCTGTCGTTCTAACTCCACCCAGGAGTTCAAGACGTATCATAGGGACAATGGCTACTCTATCTTCTGCCAGCAAATGCTCCACTTCATCCCTTATCTGTGGCAGTGGGGATTTCCTAAGAACTAGAATCCAAACCGAGGTATCAATAAGGGCAAGATTATCAATTATTTCTTAATTCTTGTAGCTCCTCTATAGAGAGGGCTAGATCGAAAGTGCCCAGCTCATGGCGAAAAGCCTCCAAATTCTTCTTGTGAATTAGTTCCTTCAGCCCGGCAGCAATAACCTGCCTCTTGGACCTGGCTTCAGTAACCTTCATAGCTTCAGCCAGGAGGTCACTATCTATTATAACGATTGTTTTTACCATATAGAACCTCCGTACTTATTTTATGTTTTAATGGATTGAGCATAAAGCATAAAATTATGAAAATCAAATTATTTCGGTACAGGCAGAATGTCCTGAAATGTTGTTATGCTATGCTATGCTATGCTTGCTTGATTTCTCTGGCATTTCTTGAAACTTTCGGGATAATTTTATATGAACCAGACCTATCCCAATATTGAACACATCATCGTTGATGGCGGTTATACTGACAATACACTTGATATTATCAGGAAGTATGATGGTCTATATAAAATGCGGTAGTTATCCAAGCCGGATAAAGGTCAATCGGATGCTATTGACGAGGGCTAGAGAATGGCTAAAGGAGAAATCATCGGTTGATTTTGGTAGCTAGTCACAAGCCTGCAATCTAAAATTATTATTAACATATAATACTATATGCATTCTTTATGGTACATAGTCATAAGCTTGTTTAATCAATTCCATGGCATAATCAACCTGTTCTTGTTTCTCGATCCTAAATCTAGTGTTCATACGCCTATATGGATAACCAGGGATAGAATTAGTCCAGCCTTTTGGGTCATGAATTTCTTTGTCACCCATTTTTATCAAAATTAAGAGGCAATTATTCTTTGCTTGAGGGGTCACTTGAATCATAGTAGTATACCTACAATAGTTAACGTATGGTCCTACCACCTTCTCGTAGACATCATTAGACAGCTCTAATATCCTACCTCGAAGAATATAGAATACTTCACGAAGTGCGGGAGATGCTTTATTGACCAATTCCTCTATGCGTTTTCCTTCTAGTTTTATATTATCTTTTTTTTTAACAATGCCGTGTTTAATAGCATAATACATAGATTCAACCGAGTCGTATAGACACCATTTATTGTCAACTATCTCTTTCACCCATATTGCCTTTATCGAATACGTTTCGACAACCCAATCAAAATACTGGACAACAGCGATGTTTTCACCAATTAGCTCTAAAATGCTACCTTCACGTTTCACGTACCCTTCTTCGTCACAAATATGAAAGTATTTATCTTTAAAAGTATTCCAAGTTGACAATACTACTTCTCCTTATAATGATGACAATATTGTTTAGCTTAATTATGCTTATATTTCCTAGTAGCATAATTACACATCTAATCGTATTAATCAATATTATTAAACAAGTATACTGCTCCTCATTAAGGCAAGTTAAAAATAAGGGATTAAAATGGCTGCGAATAAGGAGAGGCAGTTAATTGCCTCTCCTTGTTAATCTGACTTAGTAGAAGCCTAGCTCGCAGTCCTTCGGCGTTTCATAACAATAAAGAGCTTGGGGATATGATAGATGGTGATATATGATAGACTAAACATAGTATATTGCTACAGT
This sequence comes from uncultured Dehalococcoidales bacterium, assembly GCA_964452475.1. Taxonomy (GTDB): domain Bacteria; phylum Chloroflexota; class Dehalococcoidia; order GIF9; family AB-539-J10; genus JAUUZT01. Next base: position 12,803 of record CAYVML010000007.1, on the reverse strand, counting down.
ATAGTTATTCATTCAGGTTAAATGACTTGATATAGAAACCGGGGGTAATCATAAAAAAAGTAAATGTGAATACTGACCTCGTACACATGTCGGTAACTAATCCGCTATAGGTATTAGCTTAAAAAGTGTAGGCTCCAATGACCAAATCAGATATCCAGAATATGCTAGAAACAGTCCCGGAAAGCATTGAGAATCTGGAGTTCCTGCAAACAAGGGATTTCCAGGAGGTATACTTTGATTTTCATAATAGCAATTCTGCTCTCTACAAGTTACAGGATACTATTCAAGCACTCATCGATATAGGAAGCTATATTATTGCTCAGTTAGGCTTGAAAAAACCTGGTTTCAATGGAGAAATAATAGAAATCCTGATGAATTCTGGATTAATCAATGATGAAAACCGGGAAAGATATATTAGGGTACTTAAATTCAGAAATCGATTAGAGCACTTGTATAGAAATTTTGATATAGATATATTCGACGAGATGATTTGTAAAGATATTAACGACGTTCGAATAATATATGAGAAATTTTATAAAATTATCAAAGAAAATGAAGACTAGGATTGTTTTTAATTAAGGGTGGGGCAAAGGTTAAGTTTAAACGTTTAATCTTATGGTACCTTTCCAAAGTTATTGATAGGTATTTTTTAAGTTCCCTTTCAACTTATTTGTTGGCTGATATAGTAGCAGGACACCCTGATTAAAATTAACCAGCTTAAATTTATTTAAAATTTAAGCTCTTCCATAGCTATTTTGACTAAAAACATCCTTAAAATTAGATGGTAATCAGGGGATCACCTAACCTCCAATTTTATGGCGGTCTGCTTGTAAAGTTATTTTTCTTAGAAGGTATATATATTTATTTAAATATAAATCAAGTACTTATAATTTATTAATCAATTATTTCGACATTCCACTGTATAAACTACTATATTGTATAGCGGGTGAACAATGTGGCTTTTTGTTCAGTTGAATATGCTCTTTCCACCTACTATGTCTATGCTACATATAAAACAATAGCCAAAGACCGTTTAGGTAGCTGTCAATAAACTGATCTCTTCTATGTCGGAAGAGAATAAGGAAGCCTTAAAAAACGCACGAGTAATATTTAATATTATGCCATCACGGCTTTGGAGCTTACATTGGAAACGAGTTTGGGCTTTGGGGCAAAAGCAAAAAGCTTCTGAAATCGTGTGGCTCACAGATATTGCCAGATAGTCTATTGATGCATGGGAGAAAATAATTTAAGCTACCTGGGAAACACTACGGCAGAAACAAAACTAACATTATTATTGGCTCAAAGATGGGGACAATTCAAGTAAGTAAATCGTAAAGTGTTCCCAGTAAAAATAAACTAATTTAGTGCTAGGTTGTCAGCCACCTGATGAGTTCGATGAATTAATATATGTGAAAAAGATTGAAATTGTGGTATTCTACCAGACTTTGCTTCAATTTTATTTAAAATCATAGGTGTATAGTTAAATTTAATATAATTTATATTTATATAAATTGATATTTCTAACCTAAATAGTGCAAAAGGTATTGACAAAATACTTATAGGGGTTTTTAATTACTCTAAGGGATAATAGTGCATTGTGTCTATGTCAACTCCAGTCAGACACAACAGCTTTGAGTTAGCCTGCAGAGCCGGCTCAGAGTCTCTTCAGCAGCTGAGAGGAGCAATAGTGTAGCAGGAGGAAATACAAGTGATTACAGTGAAATGGTATGTTAAACCAATTTATGTAATGTTTGCCCTGGCGCTGGTGCTTGCCATGGGAATGATGGCAGTGCCGATGGCAGGGACGGTGGAGGCACAGCCTGCATCCCCTCCTGCCCCAGCGATGGAGCAGGTATTGCCGGAAGGTGTTATTACAGGTGATACGTGGAATGTGCTCAAGGGCACGGTGGATTTTGTGTACGACTTCCACGATCCTGACGGAGACTTGTACGACATAGATTTAATGATCTACGGACCGACACCATATAACACCAAAGAGACCTGTGTTGACGTCGAGTTCCAAGCTGTTGACCCCCCCACCGGCAGTTGGGACGCCGCAGACTGGGCTCTCGCCAATATGATGGGAATAACCTCGGTAACCTACAGTGAGGCCGAAGAGAAGTGGACTATCACTGTCAATCTCGATAAGAAACTTGGTGCAGGTGAACCGAACCCATGGGGGCTAAGCATTGGTGATCCTATATGGCCTGCTGGTCGATGGAATTTCTACTTTGAGGTTCGTGACCAAGTAGCCAAAACCAATGAAGACCTAAGTGGGCCAGATGCCCCAACAGTGATAGCACATAGATGGGGCTATTTGAACCATCCACCGGATTACGCTTGCTACGTCTACTCCTTCCACTCTATCCAGACAGCAATAGATTTTACAATTGCCGATGATACCATCAACGTGGCGGCGGGGACTTATGACGGGGGCATAACGATTGACAAGAGCCTGACTATCATTGGTGCAGGAAAGGATCAGACTATCATTGATACTAGTGACTCACCTGTGATAACTATATCAGCTGATGATGTTATCATTAAGGATCTTGAAATAACTGATTCTCCGGAACTCGTGGAAGGTATTCAAGTTGTTTCCCCTGCATCTTCAGGATTAACCGTGGATAATGTTGCTTTCACAGGCATTGGGAACGCTGGGAGTAATGCGTATGGTATCAGATTCATGACTTCATTTACTGGATTAACAGTGAGAGATTCTGATTTTACCGCAGTGGATCATAACTCATATTATCGAGATATTGGAATTTTTGCTGGTAACAGTCTAACACTTAATGATTTCGAGGTAACTGGTTCTACTTTCGAAAAACTCTTTACCGGCATCTATTTAAGATCCGCTATTGATGGACTAACTTTAGGCGGTAACACTTTTGGACCATTCCAGTTAAGTGAAGGCGCAGCATGTGTTGCCGGCATTTATATTGGAGATGGCGACGATTATAACTTCGACATTGAGAACATCGTAATCACCGGTAACACTTTCACTGAATATGGTCGTGGCGTGTATGTTTGGAACTACGCT